>NZ_JAKFFD010000168.1:0-8827 GCF_036675385.1 Pseudarthrobacter sp.
CCGGTCAACGACGTCAGTTTTGTACTGGAGCAGGGCACGCTGGCCTGCATCGTCGGCAAAAGCGGCAGCGGCAAGAGCACACTGTTGTCCCTCCTCGGTGCGCTGGACAAACCCACCAGCGGAGACGTCGTCGTCAACGGCGTGAGCCTGGCAGGGATGCCGGACGACAAGCTGACCGAGTACAGGCGCCGGGATATCGGGTTCGTTTTCCAGCAGTTCAACCTGATCCCGAATCTTTCGGCGATGGACAACGTCATGCTGCCCATGGAGTTCGCGGGGATGCGCAGGACAGAGCGTCGGCAGCGGGCAACGGACCTTCTGGAGCAGGTGCAGCTGGACCCGGAGAAACAGGTGCGGCGCATCAACCGGCTGTCCGGCGGCGAGCAGCAGCGCGTGGCGATTGCCCGGGCGCTGGCCAACGAACCCAAGCTGATCCTCGCGGACGAACCCACCGGCAACCTTGACGAGCAGACGGGCGATCACATCATCGAACTGCTCAGCTCGCTCAGCCGTGACCACAACACCACCATCCTCGTGGTCACCCACGACAAGGCGTTGGCCAACAAGACGGACCGCCGCTTCAGGCTCCAGCAGGGCCGGCTGACGGAAGAACCGGCGCGACGCGCCTTGGTCTGACGCCCGCACTGGTCTGAATGAGAGGATGGGCACCATGAGTGCGCCCATTGCCACACCGTGGCTGTCCAGCCAGTCCGATCCGGATCCCCGGTCTGCCACCGGAAAACGCCTGCGGTGGGGCGTCATAGCCACCGGCGGGATCGCGCGGTCAGTGTCGCAGGACCTGGCACTACTCCCAGACGCCGAGCTCTATGCCGTCAGTTCCCGCGCACAGGGCACTGCGGAGAGTTTCGCGGCGGACTACGGTTTCGCCAAGGCCTACGGGGACGACGACGGCGTGCCGGGCTACCAGCGCCTGCTCACCGATGACTCGGTGGACGTCGTTTATGTCGCCACGCCGCACGCCCAGCACCACGAGATTGTGCTCGCTGCGCTCAATGCGGGCAAGCACGTCCTGTGCGAAAAGGCATTCACCATCAACGGCAGGGAAGCGAGCGAGCTCGTCGCGCTTGCCAGGGAGCGGAAGCTCTTCCTCATGGAGGCAGTGTGGTCCCGCTTCCTCCCGGGCATGCAGCGGGCGTTCGAGATTGCCGCGTCCGGGGAGCTCGGGGACGTGCACTGGGTGACTGCTGACCTTGGTTTTCCCGCGCCCTATTCCCCGACGTCCAGGTTGTGGGCCAGGCAGGACGGTGGCGGCGCCCTCCTGGACATCTCGGTCTACCCCCTGCTGTGGGCAGTGGGAACGCTGGGGTTCCCGCAGACCGTCAGTGCCACCGGCTTCATTAATGACGACGGCGTGGACGCCCAGAATGCGCTGACGCTCGGCTACAACCATGGCGCCCAGGCCCAGTTGACGTCCTCGCTCCTGGCGTACGGTCCGCGGACTGCCACCGTGGCCGGCAGCCTGGGCTACCTCCAGAGTGTCGGTTCCATCAACAATCCGCGGGAGTTAGTGATCGGCATCGGGCGCGAGGGCCTGCGCACGGAGGCGTTCGACGTCGTCGGCATCGGCTATACGTACGAGCTGCGCGAGGTGACACGCTGCATCCAGCAGGGGCTCACCGAGAGCCCCGTTATGCCGCTGGAGGATTCCATCAATACCATGCGGCTCTTTGACGGAGTGCGCGGGCAGCTGGGCGTCAGCTACCCCAATGATGCCCACTGACTTTTTTGGTCTATGACTTTTTGTAAACAAGCTTGACAGTCATCTTTCGGTTATCGATGACTGGGTGACAAATTAGTAAGCTTGCTGGATTTATTTTCAGTTTCCCTAGACTTCCTGCACGCGCGAGTCCTACGCTGATGAAATCGTAGGTCTCAACGATGCTGGGGGTGGTACGCATGGCTAAATTCCGTTCGCCGTGGCGTGCGCTCCGGCCGCTTCTCCTCGCAGGTGCGGTGACCGCCACTTGGCTGACGCTTTCCGCTTCAGCCGCGACAGCAGACTCTTCGGGAGATTCAGGATCCGTTCTGGGTGGCGTAGCGTCATCTGTTTCGTCCCTTACGGCCCCATTGTCCGGTGCTGAAACTCCGATTCCTGAGGCCGCGTCCCCTGCTCCTTCCCCTGCCGGACTGCTGCAGCCCGTAGTAGGCAGGGTGGCAGGCACGGCTGACCACCTGATAGCCCCACTACCCGTAGTGAGCAGCGTGGTTCCGGCTGGCACCGTCACTTCCGTGGCCGTCCCGGTTGCCGGAGTGGTCGATACGGCTGCCGATGACCTGATCGAGACCGTCGCTCCGCCACTCGCTGAAGCGGTCCCCGTTCTTGAACCCGTGCTGCAGCCCGTGGTCGATCTGGTGGATGCAACCGTGGCGGCCGTGCCGGTCACGCTGCCCGACCTGATCGTTGACGGGATTGCCGTCGCCGGTGAGGCCTCCACCATTACGGATGCCGCCGCGGGACCAACTGCAGGTGCTGAACACAGCGCCGATGATGCGCCGGGCCGCTCCACCAACGCTGCAGACCACTTTCGGGCCGCCACTGGCGCGTCGTCCGCGCTGGCCAAGACCAGCGCACGAACGCTCCCGCTTGCGCCCGGAAATACGTGGACAGTCGATCCGTCCATGCCTCCGGCTCCAGCTCCGGCAGGACCTGCTTCGGGTGTGGGGAGCGGCGCTTCGCCCTCCGGCGTCTCAGGCTCTGCTGCCTGGCTGGACGAGTTCGGTTTCAACCTGCCGCTTTCGGGAGCCTTCCCCGTCAGCGGATCACCTCAGCATGTCCCCTCGCCGGTGTCATTCGACCCCGGTTCCTCTCCTGACTAGTTGAGCCCCCCTGCCCTTTCATGGGCAGAACACGGCCTCAAGGCGCTGAACAGCGCCCCAAATCAACTCTTCAGGAGACAACACCATGAATTGCAACCTTCGTAGGGGGCTGCTTAGCACCCTCTTTGCCGGTGGGCTACTAGCCTTCGGCGCCACCGCGGCCAGCGCCGCCGACACAACCAGCGGACCGGACCTCACGGCCTCCGCACTGGTCTCAGCGGCGACGTCCGCAGATACGACGTCGTTGGGCCTGCTGGGTGGCTCAACGCAGTCGGACACTGCTGACGTCGCCGCTGTGGTCGACGTCAACCTCGGCCTTGGCGGCACCGACGGGAGCGGAACCACGGCTGACGTTGCAGCCGACCTCGCGATCGGGCTGGGCAGCGGCACCGTGACCGGCACCGACGGAAGCGGAACCACCACCGACGTTGCCGCAGCAGCCGACATCAACCTCGGCCTCGGAAACAACGTCCTCGACGGCACCACCGGCAACGGAACCACCGCCGTCGCCGCAGCGGCCGACATCAACCTCGGCCTCGGTAATGGCATCCTCGGCGATACAAACGACAGTGGCACCACCGCTGACGTCGCCGCCGTCGTAGACGTCAACCTCGGAGGCAACCTCCTGGGCAACACCAACGGCAACGGCACCAACGACACCACCGCCGACGTCGCCGCCGTCGTAGACGTCAACCTCGGAGACAACCTCCTGGGCAACACCAACGGCAACGGCAGCAGCGCCGTCGCCGCAGCGGCCGATATCAACCTCGGCCTGGGCACGTCCGGCGTTCTTGACGGCGCGAATGTTGCTCTTGATGCATGCGTCATCATCGGCGGCGGCGATGGCTGTGGAACCCCAGGTACTGAAACCCCTGGTACGGACATGCCCGGTACAGACACAACGGACCCAGGAACCGGCACGACGGGTGACACGGACCCAGGTACCGGAACGACCGGCACCACGGACCCGGGAACCGGAGCTACCGGCACCACGGACCCAGGTACCGGAACGACCGGCACCATGGACCCAGGTACCGGAACGACCGGCACCACCGACCCGGGAACCGGAACTACCGGCACCACGGGCGGTGGCACGACCGGTATCAGTGTTATTCCCGCCGGCACCGCCACGGGTTCAGTATCTGCTGCCGCGAACACCATGGGCAGCACCACGGGCAACACCTCCGGCCAGGGCGGCACCGCCGCCCTGGCCAAGACGGGCATGGATGCTTCACTGATCCCTCTGGCCGTCATCCTGCTGTTTGCCGGACTGCTGATGCTCAAGCGGCGCCGGAAGGCCTAGCGGACTCCGCAGTCAACGGACTGCGACGGCTAAGACCCGTCAACGCACCGGCTCCGCCGTTCGCGGCTTAGCCAACTTTTCGGATAGGAGGTGGCCCACCAGAGAGCTCAACTACCAGCACTTGTCCTTGTGACCGGAGGTCCGGCTGAGAAAGTCCCAATCACTTCTTAGCCGGGCCGCCGGCGTGCCGGCAGACGGCTCAAAGGATGCCCTACCGGCCGGTATTATTGAGCAGGAATAGTGCCGCAGCGCACCGGGAGGAACTGGTCATGGTGGCGGATTCGCCTAGCTCAATTAAGAATGAAATGCTCGGCGGACGCTATCGGCTGGCAGACATAATCGGCCGCGGCGGCATGTCATCCGTCTACCGCGCCCGGGACGAAAACCTGGGCAGGGATGTCGCCCTGAAGCTCTTTGCCCCACAAGCACCGGATGCCAATGAGCTCAGGCGCCAGGAAGCCGAAATCCAACTGCTGGCAACGCTCAACCATCCCAGCTTGGTCACGCTGTTCGATGCAGGCATCGATACCCGTGTCCTGGACCAACCTCGGCCGTTCCTGACCATGGAGCTCGTGGAGGGCCAGGACCTCCGCAGCCGGATCAGGCACAGTGCAGTTCCCTTGGACGAGCTTGCAGTCATCGGGGCAGGCGTAGCTGACGCGCTGGCCTACGTGCACAGCCTGGGCATCATCCACCGCGACATCAAGCCCGGGAACATCCTGCTCGTCCAGATCCGTCCGGGCGAACCTTTACGACCCAAACTCACGGATTTTGGCATCGCCAGGATGGCGGATTCAGCACGGCTGACCGCCACGGGAACCATGGTGGGGACGGCCGCATATCTCAGTCCGGAGCAGGCCATGGGTTCTCCCCTGTCGCCCGCCACGGATATCTACTCGCTGGGTCTGGTACTGCTGGAATGCATCAAGCAAACCGTTGAGTTCCCGGGCAGCGCCGTGGAATCCGCAGTGGCCAGGTTGCACCGGGCACCCGAGATCCCCGCTGACCTTCCGGCGGAGTGGGCTGATCTGATCCGTTCAATGACTGCCATCGAACCGCTGGAACGTCCCGTCGCGTCCGATGTTGAATCCGTTCTGCGTCAGGCCCTGGTGTCACCCGTGTCCGCACCGGGCGAGCTCGCGACGGAGACAACCCGCGTACTCCCGGCCATGCCGTTCAGGCCGCCGTCCATCGCCATCACCGCGGAATCAGATCTGCCTGTAGTCCGGTCCAGCAAGGGCCAGCTGGACATCACCCGCGGTCCTGACGCGCGGGGCTGGGTTCCGAGCTTGTCTCGTCTCCGCCACGCCGGAAGGCGGTTCTGGACGGTCA
Organism: Pseudarthrobacter sp.; assembly: GCF_036675385.1. Classification (NCBI taxonomy): domain Bacteria; kingdom Bacillati; phylum Actinomycetota; class Actinomycetes; order Micrococcales; family Micrococcaceae; genus Pseudarthrobacter; species Pseudarthrobacter sp. The sequence goes on from NZ_JAKFFD010000168.1 coordinate 5,474, forward strand.
CCGCACTGGGCGTGCTCGCCGCTGGAGCAGCCGCGGCGGCGCTGACCTTGGGCCTGGCACCTCAGCCAACGCCCGACGTCGTTCCTTACCCCGCCGTCACCGGCACCTTGGGCGACCACCTCAAGGAACTTCAGGAGAGCGTGGAACCATGAGCCCTGCACCAAAGCACCGTGGGCGTTCGGCCACTGCCAAATGCCTGACAGCTGCAGCAGCAGTTCTGCTCGCCGGTTCACTGGCAGCGTGCGGTCCGGCTGAGGCCGGCCTTCAACGTGATGCCGCCCGCCAACTCCAGGAACGAGTCCTCGGCGTCACCCAGGCCTCAGCGACTAATGACCCCGCTGGCGGATTGGCAGCTTTGGATAGCCTCGAGGCCGACCTCGCGTCCGCTGCGCGGACCGGGCAGGTTTCCGAGGAACGCCGGCGCAGCATCACGACGGCCGCCACTGCCGTCCGGGCAGACCTGACGGCGGCCAAGGCCCTAGCCGACGCAGCAGCAGCGAAGGTCGCAGAGGACGCTGCCGCAGCGCAAAGGCAGGCAGACGCCGATGCGGCCCAAAAAGCAGCCACCGAGCCGGTAGCTCCCGCGCCCACAGACGACAAGGGAAATAGAGGCAAAGGCAAGGACGGCGACTGAGTGCGGGTGGACGGCACATCACGTATTAACCCGCCTGCGCTTCATCCGGTCCCATCGACTAGACGAAGTCGACTGGACGAAAAAGGCGGCGCCCCGGTTTCCCGGGGCGCCGCCTCTTTGGTTCGGTTCCGCTTAGTTCAGGGTCGCAATGACCTTGTTCAGCGTGGCGGACGGACGCATCACGGCCGAGGCCTTGGCCTCATCCGGACGGTAGTAACCGCCGATGTCCACCGCTGAGCCCTGTACCGCGGCCAGTTCGCTGACGATGGTGTCCTCGTTGGAGGAAAGCTCCTTGGCCACAGCCGCGAAGGATGCCGCCAGATCCGTGTCCTCGGTCTGCTTGGCCAGTTCCTCGGCCCAGTAGCGTGCGAGGAAGTAGTGGCTGCCACGGTTGTCCAGCTCGCCGGCGCGGCGGCTCGGGGACTTGTTTTCCAGCAGGAAGGTCCCCGTCGCCTTGTCCAGGGTGTCTGCCAGGACCTGCGCGCGGGCGTTGTTCGTGGTAGTGGCCAGGTGCTCGAAGCTGACGGCCAGAGCCAGGAATTCACCCAGGCTGTCCCAGCGCAGGTGGTTTTCCTTGAGCAGCTGCTGGACGTGCTTGGGGGCCGATCCGCCGGCGCCGGTCTCGAAGAGTCCGCCACCGTTCATCAGCGGAACAACTGAAAGCATCTTGGCGCTGGTGCCCAGTTCCAGGATGGGGAACAGGTCCGTGAGGTAGTCGCGGAGCACGTTGCCGGAGACGGAGATGGTGTCCTCGCCCTTGCGGATGCGCTCGAGCGTAAATGCCGTTGCCTTCACCGGGGACATGATTTCGATCTGCAGGCCCTCGGTGTCGTGGTCCTTGAGGTATTCGTTGACCTTGGCAATGAGGTTGCGGTCGTGCGCGCGGGTCTCGTCCAGCCAGAAAACTGCGGGCGTCTTGGAGGCGCGGGCGCGGGTGACGGCCAGTTTGACCCAGTCGCGGATGGGGGCATCCTTGGCCTGGCAGGCGCGCCAGATGTCACCCGGGGCGACCTTGTGTTCGATCAGCACAGCGCCGGAACCGTCCACGATCTGCATGGTGCCGGCTTCCTGGATCTCGAACGTCTTGTCGTGGCTGCCGTATTCCTCGGCGGCCTGGGCCATCAGGCCTACGTTCGGGACGGTGCCCATGGTGGTGGGGTCGAAGGCGCCGTGGGCGCGGCAGTCGTCCAGAACAACCTGGTAGATGCCGGCGTAGGAACTGTCCGGGAGGACCGCCAGGGTGTCGGCTTCCTGGCCGTCCGGGCCCCACATGTGGCCGGAGGAGCGGATCATGGCGGGCATGGAAGCGTCCACGATGATGTCGGAGGGCACGTTGAGGCTGGTGATGCCCTTGTCAGAGTCCACCATGGCCAGGGCCGGGCCATCGTCGAGGCCCTTCTGGATGAGCGCCTTCACGCCTGCACGGACGTCCTCCGGAAGCTCCTCAAGGCCGCTCAGGATGGCGGCAAGGCCGTTGTTGGGGCTCAGGCCGGCGGCGGTGAGCTGCTTGCCGTAGGTCTCGAACAGTTCGGAGAAGTAGGCCTTCACCACGTGGCCGAAGATGATGGGGTCCGAGACCTTCATCATGGTGGCCTTCAGGTGCGCTGAGAACAGCACGCCCTCTTCCTTGGCGCGGACTACCTGGGCTGCCAGGAACTCGTCCAGCGCGGCGGCGCGCATAACAGTGCCGTCGATAACCTCGCCGGCCAGGACGGGGAAGGCCTTCTTCAGGACCTTAACCGAGCCGTCTTCGCGGACCAGCTGGAGGGCGATGGTGCCGTCGGACTCGATAACCACGGACTTCTCGTTGGCGCGGAAGTCGTCCTTGCTCATAGTGGCCACGTTGGTCTTGGAGTCCGCAGACCACGCACCCATGGAGTGCGGGTTCTGTCGGGCATAGTTCTTGACGGACAGCGGCGCGCGGCGGTCCGAGTTGCCTTCACGCAGGACCGGGTTCACAGCGGAGCCCTTGATCTTGTCGTAGCGGGAACGGACGGCCGTTTCCTCATCCGAGGAGGGGTTGTCCGGGTAATCCGGCAGGTTGTAGCCCTGGCCCTGGAGCTCGGCGATGGCGGCCTTCAGCTGCGGGATGGAAGCGCTGATGTTGGGCAGCTTGATGATGTTGGCTTCCGGCTTCTTTGCCAGTTCCCCCAGTTCAGCAAGGGCGTCACCGATCTGCTGTTCCGGGGTGAGGTAGTCACCGAACACGGAGATGATGCGGCCTGCGAGCGAAATGTCACGGGTCTCCACCTCCACACCTGCGGTCGAAGCAAACGCCTCGATGATCGGCAAGAACGAATAAGTAGCCAGCATCGGCGCTTCGTCGGTGTGGGTATAGATAATCTTGGACATGCGCGGGCGTCTCCCTGGAGGTCGGCTGATTTTTTTGGAAATTTTGTTCTATTTCACCACCCCCTAACTTACCTGAGGACACGGCTTTGAACCGTACTGGGGCGGCCAGACGGCCCTGCATTACAGCGGATTGGGGCATGGGAAAACGCCCGACGGCGGTGCGCACGCGCCGGGCGGCGAGTCGCCGTCGCGCTTTACCGCCGGGAGCCACCGTCGCCGGTGCGGATCCAGTCAGCGCCTCTTGTGGGGTATGTCACTGGGCCAGAGCTGTACGTATTTGGGGTCCTGGCGGCGCAGCTCCTCCGTCGCCGTGAACGAATGGATGGGATCAACGTCCCGCAATTGCAGGCCTGCTGCGTAGGCTTCAA
>NZ_JAKFFD010000075.1:0-1613 GCF_036675385.1 Pseudarthrobacter sp.
TCGACTAGCCTGTATGTCCTTGCCGGACGCCCGTTCCGGGCTGAAAATGGTGCCGTGGCCGCCTGCCGACGCCGTACTTCTATGGTTCTTTGAGGCCGTCGACTAGCCGGGCGTTGGGGGTCACGCTGTGGGCCCTTCATTGTTTCTTTGCCGAGAACGCGGATTAGATTCCGATTTTTCCCGGTGATCCCCACAGGTGGCCGCGTCGATCATCGACAGGTTCGCACGTGAGGAGATGAACAGGATCATGTTGGCCGAATCCCAGGATGAGGAACAGATCATCGCCAGGGTCGCCGCGATCGACATTGGCAAGGCTGAACTCGTCTGTTGTGTCCGGGTCCCCGCGGAAGGGAACTCGAAGAAACGGTTGCAAGAGGTGTCCACGCACTCGACGATGAGCCGGTCCTTGGCGGAGCTGGCCAACCATCTGGTGGACCTGCGGATCGAGCGGGTGGTGATGGAGGCGACCTCCGATTACTGGAAGCCGGTGTTTTACCTTCTCGAGGCGCACGGGCTCGAGCCGTGGCTGGTCAACGCCCGGGACGTGAAGCACCTGCCGGGGCGGCCCAAGACCGACGTTCTCGACTCCGTGTGGCTGTGCAAAGTCGCCGAACGCCAGATGCTCCGTCCCAGTTTCGTCCCACCCGCCCCGATCCGCCGGCTGCGGGACCTGACCCGCTACCGGATTGATCTCGTCGGGACGCGGACTGCGGAGAAGAACCGGGTCAAGAAACTCCTCGAGGACGCGTGCATCAAGCTCTCCGTTGTCGCCTCAGACATTTTCGGGGTGTCCGGCCGGCAGATGATGGCCGCGCTCATCGCCGGCGAACGCAACCCGAAAGTCCTCGCGCAGCTGGCACGGTCAAGCATGCGCAGAAAGATCAGCGAACTCGAAGAGGCGTTCACCGGCCTCTTCGATGACCACCACGCCTTCCTGCTGGCCCGGATGCTGTCCAGGATCGACGGCATCGATGCCGATATCGCCGCGGTCGATGAACAGATCGAGGCGCAACTGGCCCCTTTCGCCGCGGCGGCGGAACGCCTGGATGAGATCCCGGGCATCGGCCCCGTCGCCGCCGCCATCATCCTGGCCGAAATCGGGGTCGACATGACCCGGTTCCCGACCGCGGGACACCTGTGTTCCTGGGCGAAGTTCTCCCCGGGCATCAACTCCTCCGCCGGGAAGACGAAGGGAAACGGCTCGACCGGGCACGGCAACCGCTATCTCGCCCGGATCCTGGGCGAGGCCGCCGTCGGTGCCGGCAGAACGGATACCTTCCTCGGCGAACGCCACCGGCGCCTGGCCAAACGGCGGGGCAAGAAACGCGCCATCGTCGCCATCGGACGCTCCATCCTGGTCATCATCTGGCACCTCCTGCAGGACCCGGAAGCACGGTTCCATGACCTTGGCGCCGACCACTTCAGCAGCCGCACCAACCCGGACGCCAGGAAGCACAACCACGTCCGCCAACTCGAAGCCCTCGGCTACACCGTCACCCTCACACCCGCAGCCTGACACCCCACCTTCATACCCACAACCAACCCGCCAGACCACGACGGACCCACCAGTGCGAGCCCGCCGCCGTCAGGTCACCTCATTTTCGGATTAGACG
>NZ_JAKFFD010000046.1:0-35218 GCF_036675385.1 Pseudarthrobacter sp.
ACAGCGACAGCAAAAGCAGAGGCTGCGGCACCAGCAGCCCTTTCCACCAGAGTTCCCACACCGGCGGTGCTGGTCCTCGAGGACGGCCGCATGTTCCGCGGCACTAGCTACGGCGCGCAGGGCACGGCCCTGGGCGAGGCCGTGTTCGCCACCGGCATGACCGGCTACCAGGAAACCATCACCGATCCTTCCTACGCCCGCCAGCTGGTGGTGCAGACCGCGCCGCACATCGGCAACACTGGTGTGAACAGCGAGGACGCCGAGTCCCGCCGCATCTGGGTGGCCGGCTACATCGTCCGCGACGCCGCCCGCCGCCCGTCCAACTGGCGTGCCGAACGCTCCCTGGACGAAGAACTCATCGAGCAGGGGATCGTCGGCATCCAGGGCGTGGACACCCGCGCTATCACCCGCCACCTGCGTGAGCACAAGACCATGCGCGCCGGCATCTTCTCGGGTGCGGCCGCCAAGGCCACGGACAAGGAACTCCTTGACGCGGTCCTGGCCAGCGCCCCGATGGAAGGCGCCCGCCTGGCCGAGGAAGTCAGCGTCAGCGAAGCCTATGTGGTGGACCCCAAGGACCACGGCTGGGACGGCGAACCGCGCTTCAGCATTGCCGCGATCGACCTCGGCATCAAGGCCATGACCCCCATCCGCTTCGCCGAGCGCGGCGTCCGCGTCCATGTCCTGCCGGCCACCTCCACCCTCGAGGACGTCAAGGCCGTCAACCCGGACGGCTTCTTTATGTCCAACGGCCCCGGTGACCCCGCCACGGCAGACGCCCAGGTCAAGCTGCTGCGCTCCGTCCTGGACGAGAAGCTGCCGTACTTCGGCATCTGCTTCGGCAACCAGATCCTGGGACGCGCCCTGGGCTTCGGCACCTACAAGCTCCGCTACGGCCACCGCGGCATCAACCAGCCCGTACTGGACCGCCGCACCGGCAAGGTGGAGATCACCTCGCAGAACCACGGCTTCGCTGTCGACGCGCCGCTCGACGGCGCCACGCAGGCTCCCGAGGAGCGCTACGGCCGCGTTGAGGTCAGCCACATCAGCCTCAACGACGACGTCGTTGAAGGCCTCGCGTGCCTGGACATCCCGGCCTTCTCGGTGCAGTACCACCCGGAAGCCGCAGCCGGCCCGCACGACGCCGCCTACCTGTTCGACCGTTTCATCGACCTGATGGCCGTCACCAAAACCGGCGCAGAGAACACCACCGATTCCAAGACTGAGGACAAGAAGTAATGCCCAAGAGAACTGACCTTAAGAGCGTCCTGGTCATCGGTTCCGGCCCGATCGTGATCGGCCAGGCCGCGGAGTTCGACTACTCCGGTACCCAGGCACTGCGTGTCCTCAAGGAGGAGGGCCTGCGGGTCATACTGGTGAACTCGAACCCGGCCACCATCATGACGGACCCCGAGTTCGCCGATGCCACCTACATCGAGCCCATCACCCCCGAGGTGGTGGAGAAGATCATCGCCAAGGAGCGCCCGGACGCGATCCTGCCCACCCTCGGCGGGCAGACCGCACTGAACACGGCCATCGCGCTGGACAAGAACGGCGTGCTGGCAAAGTACAACGTGGAGCTCATCGGCGCGAACATCGCGGCCATCGAGCTTGGCGAGGACCGCGAAAAATTCAAGGGCGTGGTGGAACGCTGCGGCGCCGAATCTGCCCGCAGCCACATCATCCACACCATGGACGAAGCCTTCGCCGCCGCCGAGGACCTCGGCTACCCGATGGTGGTCCGGCCCTCCTTCACCATGGGCGGGCTGGGCTCCGGCCTGGCGTACAACGAAAACGACCTGCGCCGCATCGTCGGGCAGGGCCTGCAGTACAGCCCCACCAGCGAGGTGCTCCTCGAAGAGAGCATCCTCGGCTGGAAGGAATACGAGCTCGAAATGATGCGCGACAAAAACGACAACGTCGTGGTGGTCTGCTCCATCGAGAACTTCGACCCCGTGGGCGTCCACACCGGCGACTCCATCACCGTGGCACCGGCGCTGACCCTGACGGACCGCGAATACCAGCGGCTGCGCGATATTTCCATCGCCGTCATCCGTGAGGTGGGCGTGGACACCGGCGGCTGCAACATCCAGTTCGCCATCGAGCCGGACACCGGCCGGGTAGTGGTCATCGAAATGAACCCCCGCGTCTCCCGGTCCTCCGCTCTGGCGTCCAAGGCCACGGGCTTCGCCATCGCCAAGATCGCCACCAAGCTCTCCCTCGGCTACACGCTGGACGAGATCCCGAACGACATCACGCAGAAGACCCCGGCGTCGTTCGAACCCACCCTGGACTACGTGGTGGTCAAGGTTCCGCGCTTCGCCTTCGAGAAGTTCCCGGCCGCTGACGACACCCTCACCACCACCATGAAGTCCGTGGGCGAAGCCATGGCCATGGGCCGCAACTTCACCGAGGCCCTGCAGAAGGCCCTGCGCTCCCTGGAGCAGAAGGGCTCGCAGCTGGACTTCAGCTCCGTCCCCGAATGGGAAGTCCCGGAGCTGATCGAGAAGGCCAAGCGGCCCACCACGGAACGCCTGCACCAGGTCCAGCGTGCCCTGCTCGGCGGCGCCACCGTGGAACAGCTGTTCGAAGCCACCAAGATCGACCCCTGGTACCTGGACCAGCTCCAGCTGCTCAACGAGATCTCCCACGAGATCCGCAAGGCCGGAGCCCTGACCGTGGAGATGCTCAAGCGCGCCAAGCGCCACGGCTTCTCGGACGAGCAGATCGGTTCCCTCACGCACAACTCCGAGGCCGTGGTCCGCGGCGTCCGGCAGGCCCTCGGGATCCGCCCGGTCTACAAGACCGTGGACACCTGCGCCGCCGAGTTCGCCGCCTACACCCCGTACCACTACTCGTCCTATGACGAGGAGGACGAGATTGCGCTGCACTCCAAGCCGTCCATCCTGATCCTCGGCTCCGGCCCCAACCGCATCGGCCAGGGCATCGAGTTCGACTACTCCTGCGTCCACGCCTCCATGGCGCTGCGCAAGGCCGGCTACGAGACCGTGATGGTCAACTGCAACCCGGAAACCGTCTCCACGGACTACGACGTCTCCACCCGCCTGTACTTCGAGCCGCTGACCCTGGAGGACGTCCTCGAGGTCATCGCTGCCGAGGAACGCACCGGCGGCGTGATGGGTGTCTTTGTGCAGCTCGGTGGCCAGACCCCGCTGAAGCTGGCACAGCAGCTGGCCGACGCCGGTGTCCCCATCCTGGGCACATCCCCGGAAGCGATCGACCTCGCCGAGCACCGCGGCGAGTTCTCCCGCGTGCTCGACAACGCCGGGCTGATCTCCCCGAAGAACGGCACCGCGGTGTCCTTCGACGACGCCAAGAAGATCGCCGACGAGATCGGATACCCCGTCCTGGTCCGTCCGTCCTACGTGCTCGGCGGCCGCGGCATGGAAATCGTCTACGACGAGCCGAACCTCTCCCGGTACATCGCCAACGCCACGGAAATCACCCCGGACCACCCGGTGCTGATCGACCGGTTCCTGGAGGACGCCGTCGAAATCGACGTCGACGCCCTCTTCGACGGTACCGACATGTACCTGGGCGGCATCATGGAACACATCGAGGAGGCCGGCATCCACTCCGGCGACTCCGCGTGTGTCCTGCCTCCCATCACCCTGGGCAACAACGTGATCGAGCGTGTCCGCACGGCAACCCGCGCCATCGCCGAGGGCGTGGGCGTCCGCGGCCTGATCAACATCCAGTTCGCGCTGGCCTCCGACGTTCTCTACGTGCTCGAAGCGAACCCGCGTGCGTCCCGCACCGTGCCGTTCGTCTCCAAGGCCACCGGCGTGCAGATGGCGAAGGCCGCCGCGCTGATCGGCACGGGCGTCACCATCCACCAGCTCCGGACCGCCTACAAGATGCTGCCGGAAACCGGCGACGGCTCCACGTTGCCGCTCGACGCCCCGGTATCGGTCAAGGAAGCCGTGCTTCCGTTCAGTCGCTTCCGCACCCCGGAAGGCAAGGTGGTGGACTCGCTGCTCGGCCCGGAAATGCGGTCCACCGGCGAAGTCATGGGCATCGACAAGCACTTCGACACCGCCTTCGCCAAGAGCCAGGCAGCCGCCAACAATGCCCTGCCCACCGAAGGCAAGATCTTCGTCTCCGTGGCCAACCGGGACAAGCGGGCGGTCATCATGGCCGTGAAGCGCCTCTCGGACCTCGGCTTTGAGATCGTCTCCACCGGCGGCACCGCCGACGTCCTGCGCCGCAACGGCATCCAGGCCAGCACGGTCCGCAAGGTCGCCGAGGGCAGCAGTGCCGAAGGCGAGGGCACCATCGCAGACCTCGTCATCGCCGGCGAGATCGACATGGTCTTCAACACCCCCTCCGGCGGCGAGGCCCGCAGCGACGGCTACGCCCTGCGTGCTGCAGCGACCTCCATCGGCATCCCCTGCATCACCACGGTGGCCGAGTTCAACGCGGCGGTGCAGGCCATCGAGGCGATGCGCACCTACGAATGGTCGGTGACCAGCCTGCAGGAGCACGCCGCCGCCCTGGTGGCGTCCCAGGAGGCAGCTGCGGAGAACGCGGCGGCCGAGTCTGCGGTTTCGCAGCATGCCTGAGGCCGGTTCCGCCTCATCAGGCCCCGCCGGCCGGGAGTCCTTTGGCTCCCGGCTCGGGGCGGCCATGGCGGCCAGCGGCCCGCTGTGCGTGGGCATTGACCCGCACCCGGCACTCCTGAAGGACTGGGGACTGGCCGACGACGCCGCAGGGCTGAGGCGGTTTTCGCTGACGGTCCTGGAGGCCGTCGGTTCGCTCGCTGCCGCGGTGAAGCCGCAGGTGGCGCTCTACGAGCGCCACGGTTCGGCCGGGATGGCAGTCCTTGAGGAAGTGCTGGCCGCGGCAACGCAGGCGCAGGTCCTCACCATTGCTGACGCCAAGCGGGGCGATATCGGCTCCACGATGGCTGCCTACGCGGACGCCTGGCTGCGGGACGGCTCGTCACTGGCAGCCGACTCCGTGACCCTCAGCCCGTACCTGGGGTTTGAGTCGCTCCGCCCGGCCCTTGACCTGGCAGCGGACTACGGCCGGGGCGTATTTGTCCTGGCGTTGACCTCCAACCCGGAGGGGGCTTCCGTGCAGCATGTGGGCGGAGCCGACTCCGTGGCCCGGCGGATCGTCGAGGCGGCAGCGGCCGAGAACAGCCGTTATGCCGGCGGCCTGGGGTCCGTTGGACTCGTTGTCGGCGCCACTGTGGGGTCAGCGTTGACTGACCTGCACCTGGACCTCCCGGCGGTCCGTGGACCCATCCTGGCCCCGGGACTGGGCGCCCAGGGTGCCACACCGGCAGACCTGCGCCGGACCTTCGGGGCGGCGTACCCGCAGGTCCTGGGGACGTCCAGCCGGGATATCCTGGCTGCCGGTCCAGGGACCCAGGGTCTCCGTGATGCTGCGTTGCGCACGCTGGAGGGCCTCCGCGGCGAATAGCGGCCCGAAGCTGGCATCCATTGATTCACCGCCCACCAAGGGGTAGGTTTCAGGACAAGTCCACTGGCGGTCGCCTTGGACTCAGCCGATGAATCCGGGGGTGTCCTCCATGAGCCTGCGACCCTTATCTCCTTCGGAACGCGCGGCGGCCCTGAACAAGGCGGCCGCCGCGCGGGCCGCCAGGGCGGCCGCCAAAGAGCGCCTCAAAAACGGCAAGACGTCGGCAGCGGACCTTATCGGTGCCGCCGCCGCGGATGACGCCCTGGCCCGGATGCGGGTGGTGGAGCTGTTGGAGGCCCTGCCGGGCATCGGAAAAGTCAGGGCTGCAGCCATTATGGAGCAGTTGGGCATAGCGGCCTCCCGCCGTCTCCGCGGGCTGGGCATTCACCAGCGCCAGGCGCTGGTAGATTTTATAGACGAGAAATAGGGCGTTTCCTAGAGGCGCCCGAACCCAAACTCCGCCGCAAAGGAATACGTGAGCAAGAAACCGGGACTGACAGTCCTCGCTGGTCCGACGGCTGTTGGCAAAGGCACCGTGTCCACCTACATCCGGGATAACTACCCCGAAGTCTGGCTTTCCGTATCGGCCACCACCCGTGCTCCGCGGCCCGGTGAGCAGGATGGCGTCCACTACTTCTTCAAGTCCAAGGAAGAGTTCGAGTCGCTCGTTGCGGCCGGCGAGTTCCTGGAATGGGCCGTGGTCCACGGCCAGAACACCTACGGCACGCTGCGGAGTTCCGTGGACCAGGCCATCGCGGCCGGCAGGTCCGTCCTGCTGGAGATCGATCTGCAGGGTGCACGCCAGGTCAAGCAGGCCGTTCCTGACGCCCAGTTTGTGTTCCTGGCGCCGCCCAGCTGGGACGAAATGGTCCGCCGACTGGTGGGCCGCGGCACGGAAACCGAGCAGGAGCAGCAGCAGCGGCTGGAAACAGCTAAACTGGAACTTGCCGCTGAACCGGAGTTTAACCACACCGTCATCAATGATGACGTTCGCCGGGCAGCGGACGAGCTTGTTTCACTCATGGGGCTGACCCCGCACCCGCACTAGTAGCCGGTAGCAGCCAGCCCGTTAGAATTTGGAGAATTCGTGTCCACGAACCTTGAAGGCATCATCAACCCGCCGATCGACTCACTGCTTAAGGCAGCTGATTCCAAGTACGGCCTGGTGATCTTCGGTGCCAAGCGTGCACGTCAGATCAACGCTTACTACGCCCAGCTGCACGAGGGCCTGTTCGAGTACGTCGGCCCCCTGGTCGACACCAAGCTGAACGAGAAGTCGCTGTCCATCGCCCTGCGCGAAATCAATGAAGGCAAGCTCGTTTCCACGCCGATCGAAGCCGCAGAGTAAGTTCAGACTGCCCTGTTGACGGAGGTCACGTGCGCATAGTCCTCGGAGTCGGGGGAGGGATTGCGGCCTACAAGGTCGCATCGCTCCTCCGGCTTTTTACTGAAGCCGGCCACAATGTCACGGTGATTCCCACCGAGGCAGCCACCCGCTTTGTGGGTGTCGCCACGTGGGAGGCCCTGTCCGGGAACCCGGTCAGCAACAGCGTCTTCGACGACGTGCACCAGGTCAACCACGTCAGGCTCGGCCATGAGGCCGACCTCATTGTGGTGGCGCCCGCGACGGCCGATCTTTTGGCTCGGGCGGCCACCGGACAAGCCAATGACCTCCTCACCAACACGCTGCTTATGGCCAGCGGCCCGGTACTCTTTGCCCCCGCCATGCACACGGAGATGTGGCAGCACGCCGCCACCCGCGCCAACGTTGAAACGCTGCGGAGCAGGGGAGTGGCCGTCCTGGAACCGGCCAGCGGCCGGCTCACCGGCACCGACTCCGGTCCGGGCCGCCTGCCTGAGCCCGAAGCCATCTTCGACGCCGCCATGGCACTCGCCCAGGGCCAGTCCGATTACCAGCTTCCGCTGGCCGGGCGGACCGTCACAGTCAGTGCAGGCGGAACGCGGGAACCGCTGGACCCCGTCCGTTTCCTGGGCAACCGGTCCTCCGGTAAGCAGGGCGTGGCGCTGGCCGTCGCCGCCCGCAACGCGGGTGCCACGGTCCGCCTGGTCGCCGCCCATATGGAGGTCCCGGCGCCGGCAGGGGTGGACGTCGTGACCGTTGAGACCGCGCTGGAGTTGCGCGAGGCCATGCTGGCAGCCGCGGCGGATTCCGACGTCGTGATCATGGCTGCGGCCGTGGCGGACTTCCGCCCCGCCGAGATCTCCGGCACCAAGATCAAGAAACGTGATGACACCGCGGACCCCGTCATTTCCCTGGTCCGGAACCCGGACATCCTCCAGGAACTGGTCGAGGTCCGGGACCACGCTCCCGAAAACCAGGCCAGCCGCCGGAGCCAGCTGATTGTGGGCTTCGCAGCAGAGACCGGTGACGGCCAGGGCGACGTCCTGACCTACGCGGAGGCAAAGCTCAAGCGCAAGGGCTGCGATCTCCTGGTGGTCAATCATGTGGGATCGGACAAGGTTTTTGGCCAGGACAGCAACTCGGTAGTCATCCTTGCCCGCTCCGGCGCCGAACCACAACTGGCCGCCGGTACCAAAACCGAGGTTTCGGCCGCCGTCATCACGCGGGTCGGCTATGAGCTGAACCACGTTTCGCCACGCGCCTGACCGAAAGCCACGCACCGTTTCCTTAGCACGGGGACACACGCCGCCGGACGTCCGATTCCCAACCAGTAAGGTAGTTGAGTGACTTTACCGCTGCACATTCCCCACACCCACGGGGCCACGCCCTCCGCCCTCCGGCTCTTCACGTCCGAGTCGGTCACTGAAGGCCACCCGGACAAGATCTGCGACCAGATCAGTGACGCCATCCTGGATGCACTGCTCGCCGCGGACCCCGAGTCCCGCGTCGCCGTGGAGACCATGGCCACCACCGGCCTGGTCCACGTTGCCGGTGAGGTCACTACCGACGCCTATGTAGAAATCCCGCAGATCGTCCGCGAAACCATCCTCGGCATCGGCTACGACTCCTCGGCCAACGGCTTTGACGGTGCCCGCTGCGGCGTCTCCGTCTCCATCGGACAGCAGTCCAACGACATCGCCGGGGGTGTCTTCAACTCCCTCGAAGCCCGCGAAGGCCGCCAGGAGGACGACTACGACCTCCAGGGCGCCGGCGACCAGGGCCTGATGTTCGGGTACGCGAGCGACGAAACCCCGTCCTACATGCCGGTGCCGATCTGGATCGCGCACCGCCTGTCCGAACGCCTCACCGAGGTGCGCAAGTCCGGCGAACTGTCCTACCTCCGCCCCGACGGCAAGACCCAGGTCACCATCGGCTACGACAAGGACGTCCCGGTTTCCGTCGAAACCGTCGTCATCTCCAGCCAGCACGCCGCAGGCACCAGCCTGGACCGGCTGCGCGCGGACCTCGCCGCCTTTGTTATTAAGCCCGTCTTGGCTGCAGCCAACCTGGACATTTCCCGGGCTGCCAACATCCTGAACCCGGCCGGTGAGTTTGTCATCGGCGGGCCCGTCGGTGACGCCGGCCTGACCGGACGCAAGATCATCGTGGACACCTACGGTGGCATGGCCCGCCACGGCGGCGGCGCCTTCTCGGGCAAGGACCCCTCCAAGGTGGACCGTTCCGCTGCCTACGCCATGCGCTGGGTTGCCAAGAACGTCGTGGCGGCCGGACTGGCAAAGCGCGCCGAGATCCAGATTGCCTACGCCATCGGCCAGGCCCGCCCCGTGGGTACGTACGTCGAGACCTTCGGCACCGAGACAGTGGACCCGGCCAGGATCAGCGCCGCCATCGCGGAGATCTTCGACCTCCGCCCGCGTGCCATCATCGACGCCCTGGACCTCAAGCGTCCCATCTACGCGAAGACCGCCGCGCACGGACACTTCGGCCGTGACGATCCCGACTTCACCTGGGAGCGCCTGGACCGGGTGGAGGACCTGAAGGCCTTCTTCAACGCGTAGGCCAGTCCGCCATGGCCTCTGATGAGTCTGTCCCTCCCGGCGCCGTCCAGTTGTCGCTGCTGCAGGGCTTCCCGGCGAAGGCCAGGCCGTCCGGGCCCCCGCTGGCCGCGCACCTTCCGGTGGCCAGGGTCCTCGTGGAGACGCCGCTGCCGCATCTGGACCGGCCTTTCGACTACAGCGTGCCGGCCGAACTGGACGGGGCCGCACAGGCCGGCGTCCGGGTAAAGGTCAGCTTCAACGGCCAGGACCTGTCCGGGTTCATCATTGAACGGACTGAAGAATCCGACGCCGGCCACACCCTGGTGCCCCTGCAGAAGGTGGTCTCTCCCGTCGTCGTCCTGACGCCGGCTGTCCGGGACCTGGTGTCCGCCGTCGCGGCCCGGTATGCGGGCACGGTCAGTGACGTCCTTCGCGTCGCGGTGCCTCCGCGCATGGCGAGGCTCGAGAAGGACTTCCTCTCGATGCCGGCAGCAGAGCCTGCGTCACCGGAACCGCCGGCCGACGCCGGGGCTTTGACCGGCCAGGACGTCCCTGACGGGATAGAAGCAGACTGGGCCGGTTACCGCAACGGCCCGGCATTTGTCCGCCACCTGAGGGACGGCGGATCCCCACGGGCGGTCTTCAACCCGCTCCAGGGATTCGGCCCGGCAGCTTGGCCGCATCTGCTGGCAACGGCCGTGGCAGCAGTCCGTGCCTCCGGCCGCGGCGCCGTGGTGGTGGTGCCGGACTACCGGGACCTGGACCAGCTGGAAAAGGCGCTCCTGGCGGTGCTGCCCGCCGACGATATCGCCCGGCTGACGTCCGACGACGGCCCCACCCCCCGCTACCGGAACTTCCTGCGCCTCCTTGCCGGGTCCGCGCGCGTAGCCATCGGCACGCGCTCGGCAGCGTTTGCCCCGGTCCGGGATCTGGGCCTGGTTGCCTGCTGGGACGACGGCGACGACCTCCACATCGAACAGCGTGCACCGTACGCCCATGCCCGCGACGTGCTGCTGCTGCGCGCGGACCAGGAAGGCACAGCGTGCCTCATGGCCGGTCATTCCAGGAGCACGGAACTCCAGCGGCTGGTGGAGGCCGGCTGGGCCATGCCCGTTGAGGCCGATCGGGCGTTCGCACGACGCACCGTGCCCCGGGTACTGAACACTGCGGACAGCTTCGAACAGGAACGCGACCCCCTAGCGCTGGTTGCGCGGCTTCCCGGTGCCGCGTGGCGGGCTGCCAAGGACGGGCTGGAACGTGGGCCCGTCCTGGTGCAGGTGGCCCGCGCCGGCTACGCGCCGTCGCTCGTCTGTGAGACGTGCCGCGAACCCGCCCGCTGCCAGGCCTGCCAGGGTCCCCTTGCCCTGGCCGGAGCCAGCGGCAGCTCCGCGGTCCCGCAGTGCCGCTGGTGCTCCACGCCGGCACCGGAGTGGCAGTGTGCCCATTGCGCGGGGCACAAGCTCCGTAAGGGCGCCACAGGCGTCCTGCGCACAGCCGAAGAGCTGGGCAGGGCATTTCCCGGAAAAACCGTCATTACGTCCTCGGGCGGCAACATCAAGGCCGGCGTTGGCAGCGCCAAGGCCTTGGTGGTGGCCACCGTCGGGGCCGAGCCCGTGGCGGAAGGCGGTTACGCAGCGGCGCTGCTCCTCGACGGCGACTCCCTGCTCCGCCGGGAGAACCTCCGCGCCGGGGAAGACACTGTGCGCCGTTGGTTCAACGCCGCGGCTTTGGTGCGCCCGGCGTCCGACGGCGGACTGGTGGTCATCACCGCGACGGAAAGTGTTGCTGTTGGAGCGCTGCTGCGGTGGGATCCGGCCGGGTACGCCCGGCGCGAGCTGGAACTCCGGATGGAACTCCAGCTGCCGCCGGCGGTCAGGATTGCCTCGGTCACCGGCCCCCGGGCCGCCGTCGTACATTTTTCCGGGACCGTGGAGAAGGAGCTGGCCGCCGCCGGCGTGACGCTGCGGACCGCAGGACCGGCTCCGCTGGTCCTCACCGGTCCAGCGGCCGCCGGGGGAGCCGGAGGTGCCCAGGGGGCCGGGGAGGACGCCCGGACCCTGCTGTTCTTCGCATACGGGCAGGCAGCCACTGTCACCCGGGTGTTACGTGCAACGAAGGCTGCGGCCGCCGCCAAGAGGACCACGGAACCGGTCCAGGTCAGGCTGGACGGCGTGGACGTCCTCTAGCGGCTTCCTCTGCCGGCATCAGTCAGCGGCTGCGCCGCGCCATGATGTCGTGGGCCACGTCCACCAGCTGCTGCGCGGATTCGTCCCAGCTGAACCCCTGCGCACGTGCCACGGAACGCCGGGACACCTGTTGCCAGTGGGCGTCGTCCCGCAGTTTTTGCACGGCCGCGGCGAACTCTGCCGGAAATGCGGGATCAACGTAGGTTGCCGCGTCGCCGCCCACCTCGCGGAAAATCGGGATGTCGCTGGCGATGACCGGCGTGCCGAGGGCCATGGCCTCCACCAGCGGAAGACCGTAGCCTTCGGCGCGGGAGAGGCTCACCAGTGCGGTGGCGCGCTTGAGCAGGACGGCATATTCGTCATCGGTGACCCCGTTGTGGAAGACCACTGTGGCACCGGGCGGCACCATGATCTCCAGCTCGGCCCGGCGCTCGGCGGTGATCCTGCTTAGCAGGTGCAGGGTGAAATCTGGCAGCTCGGACATGCCGGCCACCATTGTTTCAACGTTTTTGTAGGGCATAAACGAGCCCATGTACACCAGCGAATGGTCCGCCCCGGCGGCGGGATCACGCGATTCCTGGGTGGGCTGCGGGGCGTTGCTGATGATCCGCACGGGCCTTTTGGTGAGCCGGTACTTGGCCATCAGCGCTTCCGTGGTCCGGCTGATGGTGGCAACGGTGTCCGCCCGGTTGAGAAGGACGCGCTGCGGCCAGAATGCCTTGTGGTAGAGCCGCCAGAGCACGCGGACGGGCGCCGGCAGGAATCCCGGGGGAGCGGGGTGCTCGTAGTAGATGAGGTCGTGCAGGGTCAGGACCAGGCCGTACTTGCGACCCCAGCTGCCCATGGTCTGCATGGGGCACACCACAACATCGGCGCCGAGCGGGTTGATCCTGCGGGCCACGAACAGCTCCAGCGGGGACAGCGGACTGTTGATCAGCGTGTACGGAACATCCGGGAGCAGCGCCAGTTGGCGCGTGTCGCTGATAAGCATGGAAACGTCGGCCACCTTTGCCGTGGCGGCGATGAGGCTGGCTCCGTAACGGCTGATGCCGTCGTGATGATCGGTCCGGGTGAATCGTGCATCGATGACTATCTTCACGCGGGGTGGTCCTTAAGGAAGCTGCGGATGAAGCCGGCGGCGGGGCCGGGCGTTTCGTAGTGGATCAGGTGGCCGACGCCGGGAATGACTTTGAGGACGCCGTCGGGGAGGAGCGAGGCGAGACGGTGCTGGTCCGGCAGAGTGGCAATCTCGTCTTTTTCGCCAGCGACCAGGAGCACCGGCAGGCTCAGCTTCCCGGCCACCTCGGCCACATGGCCGCTGACCGAGGCCGTGAACGATTCGAGGAGGCTTTCCCGGTTCGCGAAAGCGCTGAAGTAGGCATGGTGCTGGCCGTGGATGAAGCGGCGCAGGTCTGTGTCGGCCGTCTTGGCCATGGCCTCGCTCATGACCCTGACAATCAGCGGACTGCGCAGCAGTGCCAGTCCCAGCGGGCGGGGGAGCCGGGCCGCCAGCCGGTAGTAGAGGACGGCCAGCTGGGTCATGATGCCCTTGGGGCCTTCCAGGGCGGGCGCGGCGATGGGGTTGATCAGGATCAGCGGTGTGACGGTACCCGGGTGGGTGGCGACAAAATGGGCGGCGACGATCGAGCCGAAGGAGTGCCCCAACAGCACGGTGTCCGGGCCGAGGCCGAGCGCCGCCGTAAAGTCGGTGACAAAGGTGCCGTACTGCTCCACCGAATGTTTCCCGGACACGAACGCGGCGGAGCTGCCGAACCCCGGCAGGTCCGGCATGATGATGCGCATTTCCGGCAACTGGTCTGCAACCCGGAGCAGGCCGTGGTGATCGCCGCGGAAACCATGGATGACCAGGATGGTGCGGGTGTCCGGTGTGGCCTGGATCGGTTCGTAAGTCCAGTACGCCACGGTGCTGCCGTTAATCACGATGTCGGCGGCCCGGGTGCGGGCGGCCAGCCCGGCGCTGAAGAAGGAGGGCGCAGGGGATGGCTGTTGATCGGCGGTTTTCATGACCCTCGGTCCTAGTTGACGTTGTCGGGGTGGGACCCGGTGCGCTGACCGCGGTCAAGCTCGGCAAGGGCTGCCATGTCGCGGTCTGAAAGTTCAAAGCCGAAGACGTCCAGGTTTTCCCGGATCCGGGATTCGGAGCTTGCCTTCGGAATGGCGATGTTCCCCAGCTGGATGTGCCACCGAAGAATGATCTGGGCTGCTGTCCTGCCGTGCTCGGCGGCCAGGGCCAGGACCACGGGATCCAACAGAACGTGTCCGCGCGCCAGGGGACTCCAGGCTTCCGTCCGGATGCCCAGGGCGTGGTGCTTGTCCCTCAACTCCGCCTGCTGCAGCCACGGGTGCAGTTCAATCTGGTTCACGGCGGGCACCACTTCGGCGCTCTCAAGCAGCCGGTCCAGGTGCGCGGGCTGGAAGTTGCAGACACCGATGGCGCGGACTTTGCCTTCGCGGTACAACGTTTCGAGGGCGCGGTATGTGTCGGTGAACAGATCCCGCTTGGCGCAGGGCCAGTGGATCAGGTACATGTCCACGTAGTCCAGGCCGAGGTTGACCATGGAGGTGTCGAAGGCACGGAGGGTTGAGTCGTACCCCTGGTCATCGTTCCAGACCTTCGTGGTGATAAATACGTCCTCGCGCCGCAGGCCGGGCGAGGACTCTCCGGAGCCGCCGCTTCTGCCTTCGGAGTCCATGGCGGGGCCGAGCCCCCGCGCCACGCCGGTTTCGTTGCCGTACATCGCTGCCGTGTCAAAGTGGCGGTATCCGGTGCCGAGGGCCGTGGCCACCAGGCCGGATGCTTCCGCTGCCGGAACCTTGTACAGCCCGAATCCCAACTGGTCGATCAGCACACCGTTGTTGAGGCTGAGCCGGGGTGAGGTTTTCATAGCATTGACTTTACCCATTGGGCCAGGCGACACCGCCAAAGCCCACCAGGCGGCGCGCGGTGGCTTCATCCACGATCAGGTCGGTGGCAAGGCCAGCGGAGAGGGCGCCCCGCAGGCCGTTGATCTTGGATGCCCCGGAAATCACGCAGATCCGCCGCCGGACCTGGCGCAGCTGGGCGAGCGCCGGACCCGTGGAGCGTTCGTTCAGGACGATGCCGTCAGAGGATCCGTCACGCCGGAAAAAGACCGTGGCAACGTCACCCACCACATCTGAATGGGCCAGCATCTTGAGATCGCTCTCGTCCAGGTATCCACCCGCATAGACGTGGCTCGGGTAGTCGGCGTGCACGGATCCAACGCCGAAGATCGCGATGCTCATCCGGGCCTGCAGGTCCAGGATGCGCTGCACACTGCGCTCATTCCACATGGCGGTTTTGGTGGCCGCATGGTCAAAAAACGCGGGAACAGGGAATTGCTCCACGCGTGCGCCGTAGGCACTTCCGAAGCGGCGCATGATGTCACTCGCGTAGGTGATACCGGTGGTGTGCATGTTGCCAGCGCCGTTCAACTGGACCACAACGGTATCGTGTGTGATCTTGCGCGTGAGGTGCCTGCTGACCGCACTGATCGTTGAACCCCACGCGACGCCGATAATCGCATTGGAGTCCACCAAAGGGCCGATGGTGCGGGCTGCCTGAATGGCCACGCGGTCCAGGGTTTCGGCTTCGTTCAACGACTCCAGCACCGGAACTACGTGCACGTCCACGTTGTACTCGCGCCGGATCATGCTTTCGAGTTCGGGGCCCGTATCAAGCGGGTTGCGGATCTGGATCTGGACCAGTCCGGTGTCCCTGGCCGCCGACAGAAGCCTCGAAACAGTGGACCGGGATGTCCGCAATTCGCGGGCGATCGCGTCCATCGTCAGGTCCTGGAGGTAATACATCTGTGCAGCCCGCAGCGCATCTGAGTGCCGGGAAGGTGTCATTCTGATTCCATTCTGCACGTTTGTGCATAGTGCTTGACTACATTTTCCATTAGTCCAAACAATAGTTGAAGAACGACGGTGCGTCCGGCGGATGCCGGCACGCCAATAACCCAAGGAGCAGTGTTGGGACTCAAAGATTCATTCGGCCACAGCGGAGCCACGCCCGCCCACAGCACCGAGCCGCGCGCATCGGTGCAGGGTCTGCGGAACCGTCCGCACGCCAAGGTATTGATCATCGGCGGTGGCATCAACGGCGTGGGAACCTTCCGCGACCTCGCCCTGCAGGGAGTGGACGTGGCCCTGGTGGAGCGTGGCGACTACTGCCAGGGTGCCAGCGGAGCGTCCTCCCACATGATTCATGGCGGCATCCGTTACCTGGAAAACGGGGAATTCCGCCTCGTCCGCGAATCCGTGGTGGAACGCAACCGCCTCCTGCGGATCGCACCGCACTACGTGAAGCCCCTCCAGACCACCATCCCGATCTTCAGCACCTTTTCCGGCGTCCTGTCCGCACCGTTGCGGTTCCTCACGCACAAACAGCAGGGCAAGCCCAAGGAGCGCGGCGCGTTCCTGATCAAACTGGGGCTGAGCATGTACGACTCGTTCTCCCGGGACGGCGGTTCCGTGCCGCGCCACCAGTTCCGCGGACGCAAGCGTGCCCTCGCCGAGCTACCGCAGCTGCACCCCGGCATCAAATACGCAGCCACCTACTTCGACGCGTCGGTCCACAACCCCGAGCGCCTTACGCTCGATGTGCTCCAGGACGGCGAGAAAGCCGGGCAAGTCAGCGGCGGACCGGAAAGCTCAACAGCACGGGCGAGCAACTACCTTGCACTCCATTCGCTCGGCGGGGCTGCCACCCAGTCCGGCACAACAGGGTCAGGCACCACGGTCCAGCTCCGCGACGAACTGACTGGCGAGCTGTTTGATTTCACCGCGGACGTCATTGTCAACACCACCGGCGCCTGGGTGGACCTGACCAACGAAGCCATGGGGGCGGCGTCGGCCTTTATGGGCGGCACTAAGGGATCGCACGTAGTTCTGGACCACCCGGTCCTGCTCGAGGCCTGCAAAGGCCGGGAGATCTTCTTTGAGCACACGGACGGCCGGATCGTTTTGATCTATCCCATGGGCGACCGGGTTCTGGTGGGAACCACTGATGTCCTTGCCGACATGTCGAAGGACGCTGTGTGCACGGAGGAGGAGATCGAGTACTTCTTTGACCTGATCGGACACGTCTTCCCGGACATCACCGTGCATCGTGACCAGATCGTCTACACGTTCTCGGGTGTCCGCCCGCTGCCACGCCACGACGCCACGCAGCCGGGGTTTGTCTCGCGTGACTACCGGATTGAACGGCGTACGCCGGCTGCCGGGGCACCCGGCGCAGGAACCGCCGTCGTACTCAGCCTGGTGGGCGGCAAGTGGACCACTTTCCGGGCCCTGGCCGAGCACATGGCAAATGATGTCCTTGCCGAGCTGGGGATGGAACGGAAGGTCTCGACGGCGAAACTCGCCATCGGAGGCGGCGCCGGCTTCCCCGAGGATGACGCCGGAATCCAGAAATGGATCAAGGCGCACATGGGTGCCGGCCGGGATGCGGACCGCACCGCCGTCCTGCTGACCCGCTACGGCACGAGGGCTGACGACGTGATCCGGTACCTTGATGCCGGCCCGGACAGGATGCTCCGTTCCACGCGTGAACTCAGCGTTCGTGAGCTGGAGTTTATGGCCCGGAATGAGCAGATCGGGCACCTCATCGATGTCCTGGTCCGGCGAACCTCGCTTGCCTTCCGGGGCCTGGTGACCGGTGAACTCCTCGTCGAAGTGGCCGATGTCCTTTCCGCGCCGCTCGGCTGGGACGCGGCAGCCAAGGCTGGCGAGATCCAACGTGCACGGGAGGTGCTGGAGCGCTTCCACGGCGTGCAGATCCACAGCCTGGTGGCCTAGGCAGGCCAGGCTGCATCCGGGGCGTCAAAGCGCTCCGGTTCAACGGTCCTTCAACCCGCGAAGGACCGCACAATAGAAAATAGAGGAGTCAATGATGTCTCTTGGAATTGTTTTTCTTTCCGAAGTCTTCGGAACGGCGATGCTCACCCTGCTGGGTTGCGGCGTCGTGGCCAACGTTGCCCTGAAGGGCACAAAAGGCAACAGCGGCGGGTTCCTGATGGTGACCTGGGGGTGGGGGATCGCCGTCTTCGCGGGTGTTTTTGTTGCCGCCAAATCCGGCGCCCACCTCAATCCCGCCGTCACGCTGGGCCTACTCGCCAAGCAGAGCAAAGAGTATGCCCCCGGCGTCCCGGTAGATGTGGCCTCAACTTTCACCTACTTCGGCGGTGAAATGCTCGGCGCTTTCCTGGGCGCTGTCCTTTGCTGGGTCGCATACAAGCAGCACTTCGATGCCGAACCCGTGGAAGCCAACAAGCTGGCGACGTTTTCCACCGGTCCGGCCATCCGCTCCACGCCCTGGAACCTGCTCACGGAGATCATCGGCACGTTTGTCCTGGTCTTCGTCATCCTGACGTTCGGCGGGACGCCCTCGGGCCTGGGGCCGCTGGCGGTGGCACTGCTCGTGGTGGGCATCGGCGTATCCCTGGGTGGACCCACGGGTTATGCCATCAATCCGGCCCGTGACCTCGGGCCCCGAATCGCCCACGCAATCCTGCCCATCAAGGGCAAGGGCTCCAGTGACTGGGCCTACTCCTGGATCCCCGTCGTGGGGCCGCTGGTCGGCGGTAGCCTTGCCGGCCTGGTGGCGTTCTGGGTTCCCGCGATCATGCCTGCCGTCGCCGGCTAGTAACCATTTCAAACTCACACAAAAATACAGACAAGGACGTCACCATGAACCAATACGTCATCGCCATTGACCAGGGCACCACCAGCTCCCGCGCCATCATCTTTGACCACAGCGGCGCTATCGTGTCCTCGGGCCAGATGGAGCACGAGCAGATCTTCCCGCAGGCGGGCTGGGTAGAGCACAACCCTGCCGAGATCTGGAACAACACCCGCGAAGTGATCGCGTCCGCCCTCTCCAAGGCGAACCTGACCCGGCACGATATCGCCGCCGTCGGAATTACCAATCAGCGCGAGACATCCGTCGTCTGGGACAAGACCACCGGCGAGGCCGTCTATAACGCGATTGTCTGGCAGGACACACGGACCCAGGACATCGTGGATGAGCTGTCCAAGGACGGCGGCCCGGAGCGGTTCAAGCAGAAGGTGGGGCTGCCGCTGGCCACGTATTTCTCAGGGACAAAGATCAAATGGATCCTGGACAACGTTGACGGCGCCCGGGCCAAAGCGGAAGCCGGCGACCTGATCTTCGGCAACACCGACGCCTGGGTCCTCTGGAACCTGACGGGCGGGGTGGACGGCGGCGTGCACGTCACGGACGTCACCAACGCCTCCCGCACGTTGTTCATGGACCTGGAGACCCTGACCTGGGACGAGGAGATCCTGGGCATCTTCGGAGTGCCGCTGAGCATGATGCCGGCCATCAAGTCCTCCTCGGAGGTCTACGGCGCCGTGCACACGTCCCAGCTGCTGCGCGAAGTTCCCGTGTCAGGCATCCTGGGTGACCAGCAGGCCGCCACGTTCGGGCAGGCGGCGTTCGAGGCCGGTGAAGCCAAAAACACGTACGGCACCGGCTGCTTCCTGATTTTCAATACCGGCGAGGAGATTGTTCACTCGAAGAACGGTCTGCTCACCACCGTCGGGTACAAGCTCGGCGATGCCCCAGCGCACTATGCGCTGGAAGGCTCCATCGCGGTCACCGGTTCCCTGATTCAGTGGCTCCGGGACAATTTGGGCATGATCAGCAGCGCGCCGGAGGTAGAAACGCTGGCGGCGGCCGTTGAGGACAACGGCGGCGTCTACATCGTTCCGGCCTTCTCGGGGCTCTTCGCCCCGTACTGGCGTTCGGATGCCCGCGGCGCCATCGTGGGCCTGACCCGGTTCGTCAACAAGAACCACATCGCCCGGGCGGCGCTGGAGGCCACAGCCTTCCAGACCCGCGAGGTGCTGGACGCGGTCAACGCGGATTCCGGCGTTCCGCTCACTGAACTGAAGGTCGACGGCGGCATGGTTGCCAACGACGCGCTGATGCAGTTCCAGGCGGACATCCTGGGCGTTCCGGTGATCCGGCCGAAGGTAGTGGAAACCACCGCACTGGGCGCCGCCTACGCAGCCGGCCTCGCCGTCGGCTTCTGGAAGGACCTCGGCGAACTCTCGTCCAACTGGTCCGAGGACAAGAGGTGGGAACCGAACCTGGACCAGGCCGAGCAGGACCGGCAGCTGCGCCTGTGGAGGAAGGCCGTGACGAAGTCCATGGATTGGGTCGACGAGGACGTCCGCTAGGCACTCCGAACCGTCTACGGACAGCAACGAACAGGGAGGGTGGCCCGAGGAGTGCCGCCCTCCCTGGTCTTGTGCGGGTCGGGACCCCCCGGTCACCAACCCTCGCCAGCACGGTCAGGGTCCGTCGAGTTCAGCCGGCGGTGTCTTCGCATAGACGCTTCTGCTGACCGAGTATGCCCGCTCATCCAGTTCCAGCGCTTGGGTGTTGACGGCCGCGAACTGCGCGGCGCCCAGCTTCTTCACTTTCACGAGGTCCATGAATTCCTGGTCGGGACCGCCGACGGCGGTGACTTTCACCAGCCCTGTTCCGGCTGAGTAGAACTTCCGCTGGTGGCCTGCCTCAGGCGGTTCCAGCGGGTTGTATTCATCGATCACCAGTACATCGTCGTAGCAGCCAGTCGGGACGCAGACGTGCTGGTTTTTCTTGAACACTGTCCCGCAGTCAAGGAAGTCAACCTTGGGTGCATAGGCCTGGACATAGTCCGGCGTGCCGGTCCGGGGCCTGGCCTGCATGGCGATGCCGGCCTGGGCCCTGGCAAGCCCACTGATGAAAGTGCTGGGCGCACCAACGAACTCGCCGTTTTCGTATTCCTCCGGATATTCGCCGAAGAGCCAGACCGTTCCCTTTCCAGTCTGCGCAAAGAAGGCCAGTTCGGATTCCACCAGTTCGCCGTCCGAGTAGTCGCGGTCCCACAGGACACGGGTCTTGACGCCGTCAATTACCTTGGTCAGCCCGGTGACTGTATGCACGACGGTGCGTTTGCTGGTCCCTTCGGCAGAGGTCACGGTCCCCGTCGTCGTGTACTGCATGCCGGGCTTGAGCGGGAACCATGTGTTATCGATCCGCGGGGAAGCCTGGAAATCCGAACGGTCAAAGTTGATCGCGGAGCCGGGCCCGCAGAGTTCCGGGGCCGGCGGCGCGGCACCCGCTGTGGGTGCCGACACCACCGTCAGCGATCCGAAGGCCAGCAGTAATGCGGACCCGTATGCCGTAAAACGATGGGCTCGAAAAGCCATCTCACGTGCCTTTCACATTCGTGGGGGATCCAGCTAAACCGAAGGCGCGGGTTCAAGCTCATGTGCCCTGTGCCGGTGGGCGCGGCCACCTTTGGCGAATCGCAGGTACAGCGATGGGACGATGAACAGGTTGACCAGCGTCGATGTGACGAGGCCGCCCAGGATCACCACTGCCATGGGATGCTCGATCTCGTGGCCGGGGATGTTCCCCATCACTACCAGCGGTACCAGAGCCAAAGCCGTGGCCAGTGTGGTCATGAGGATCGGCGACAAGCGCTCTGCAGCCCCCCGAAGCACCAACGCAGGTCCGAAGGGCATGCCCTCGTACTGCTCCAGGTGCTGGCAGTGGTTGATGAGCAGGATGCCATTGCGTGCCGCGATCCCCATGAGGGTCAGGAAGCCAACCAGCGAACCGAGGGACAGGATTCCGCCGCTGAGGTGGGCGGCGATCACCCCGCCCACGAGTGCCACCGGCAGGGTCAGGATGGCCAGGGTGGCCAGCCGCCAACTCTTGAAAGCAGCCTGCAGGAGAAGGAAGACGACGATGACCGCGCCAATGGAGTAGAGCAGCAGCCGTTGGGATGCGGCCTGGCGTTCGGCGTATTCGCCGAGGACAACCGCGCTGTAGCCGACAGGGAACTGAACAGATTCCATATCGGTCTTGAGCTTCTCCACGACCTTCGCCAGATCTCCTTCTTTGACGTTGGCACTGACATCGATGCGCCTGGATCCCTCCGAACGCTCAATGACGTTGGGCGTGGGCTTCACCGAAATCGTGGCGACATCAGCCATCCGGATCTTGACCCCGCTCGGCGTATCGAGGGGAAGGTTCTCAATGTTCGTGACACTCGTCCGGGACTCCGGTGGGCTCCACACCTGGACGTCGTAGGCCTTCCCGTCCCGGTAAATATCGCCGACCTCTTCGCCGGCAACAAAGGTTGCCGCGGCCCGCCGCACATCGCCCGGCTTCAGTCCGAAGCGGTTGGCCGCCTCCAGGTTCACCTCCACATTGATCTGCGGCACGCTGGCCTGGAGGGCAACCTTCGCGCCGATGGCTCCGTCAATGCCGCCCAGGATGGTCTTGATCTTGTCGGCTTCCTGGCGCAGCGTTGCAAGGTCGTCTCCGTATACGCGGACGACGACGGCATAGCCGGTTCCGGTGAGTACCTCACGGATGCGTTCCTTGAGGTACGTCTGCACATCCCGTGTGATTCCGGGGTAACCGTCCACTACCTGCGAGACTGCTGCCAGGGTTTGGTCATAATCCACCCCGGGGTCGACGCTGATCCAGTTCTCGCCGAAGTAGACGCCCACCACCTCATCGGCGTTGAACGCCTGTCCCGTGTGGGACCCGCAATTGTTGACACCCGGAATGGCAATGAGTTCAGCGCAGGCGAGCTGGCTGACGCGGACTTCCTCGGCGTTGGATGTGCCGGGCTGCGTGAGCCAGTGCATCAGGAAATCGCGCTCCTTGAAAGACGGGAGCAACGATTGGCCCAGCAGCGGCGCTGCTACGATGCCGATGACGCCGACGGCGGCCAGGGTCAGGTAGCCGGGAACAGGCCGGCGGACGATGGGCCGGAGCGCGTTGGCGTACCAGCGCTTCAGGACCCTGACCACGGGCGGATCCCGGTCCTCCAGCTTGGCATTTCGCAGGAAGATGTATGCCATTGCGGGAGTGACCGTCAGCGCCACGAGCATGGATGCGATCACCGCGAGGGTGTAGGACGTGGCCAGCGGCCGGAAGAACGCGCCCGTGAGCCCGTCCAGGAAGAAGATCGGAACCGTTGCGGCGACGATGATCAGCGTGGCGTAAACGATTGGTCCGCGGACCTCAAGCGACGCGTTGACCACCACCCTGGCGGTGCTTCCGGGCGCTCCGCTGGCCCGGTGGTGCCGGAGCCGCCTGACGATATTTTCGACGTCGATGATGGCATCGTCCACCACCACTCCGACGGCAATCACCAACCCCGCAAGCACCATGGTGTTGACCGTGCCGCCGGTCCAATACAACACGAGGGCCGCCGCCACCAGTGACAAGGGGATGGCCAGCACGCTGACCAGGGCCGTCCGCCACTGGAAGAGGAAGACACTCAACACCAGGATCACCAGCAGGCATCCCAGCAGCAGGGCTACGCTCAGGTTGTCGAGGGATTCCTCAATGAAGGTCGCCGGCCGGAAAATGGCAGTGTCCACAGCGATTCCGGTCAAGCCGGGCTCGAGTTGCTTCATGGCCTCTTCCACCCCCCGCGTCACTTCGAGGGTGTTGCCCCAAGGCAGTTTTTCCACGATCAGCATCAGGCCCGGTCCGCCGTTGATGACGGCGTCACCGATCAGTTGCTGGTGGTCCTCCACCACATTGGCCACGTCGCCCAGCTGGAGCGGGGGCTGTCCCTCACGATCCTCCAGTGCCACCTTCGCGAGGTCCGCAGGCGTGGTGATGGGCTGGACGTGCCTGATCCCAATTGTCTGGCTGGGTGTGTCCAGGGAACCGCCGGTGCCGATCAGGGCACCGGAGGAATACTGGAGCAGGCCGGCGTCGAGGGCATTGGCGGTGGTGCTCATGACGGTTTCCAGGCTGACCTTGTTTGCTGCCAGCTTGGCCGGGTCAGCCTGGACCTGAAGCATCTGGAGACGTTCACCCCAGATTGCCACGTTTGCCACGCCGGGAACGCGGAGCAGATGGGCCCTGATGTTCCAGTAGGAAATCATTGACATCTCGATCAGGGACCGGGTGTCCGAGGACAGCCCGATCTTCATGACCCGGCTGGTGGAGGACAGGGGCTGCAGCATGACCGGCGGCGCCGCCCAGGTGGGCAGCGTCGGAATGACCGTCGCCATCCGCTCGGACACAAGCTGTCGGGCAGTGAGCAGATCCGTGCCGTTCTCGAATTCCATCACAATCGAGGACAGCTGCGGTACCGACTTGGACCGCATGTGGTCGAGGCCGTCGATGCCGTTGAAGGCTTCTTCCATGGGAACCGAAACAAGTTCTTCCACCTCAGCGGCGGTAAGTCCCAGGCAGGCTGTCTGGACCTCCACTTTCGGCGGCGCGAATTCAGGGAACACGTCCACCGAGGCACTGCTGAGCTGGGCGCCGCCTACCATCAACAGCGCCGCAGCCATCGCAATGATGATCGATCTGAACCTTAGGCTTGCCGCGACTATCCGGCGCATGTCATTTGCCCGTAACGAACTCTGCGCCGAACAACTCAGCCGCGGCTACTGTTACCACAGGCGTTCCAACAGCTGGGCCGACACTGGCTGTGACCGCGCCCGCTTCGATTTTGGTCACCGTGACGGACTGGCGCTCGTACACCCGTGGCTCGGCGTTGATGTAGACCCAGGTCTTCCCCTGCGCGTCGTACAGCAGCGCTGCGTATGGGAACAGGACGCCTGCGCCCCCCGCACCCGGCTTGACCGTGTCGGTGGCCAGCTCCAGCCGTTCAATGGCCCGCTGGCTTAGCGTGATGCGTGCTATGCCGGTGGTGGCATTCTTTTCCACCTTGGCAGCCGCTTCAGATGCTGTTTCTGCCATGGCCGAGGGTTGAGCACAGGCGGGCAGTGAAAACAGCAGTGCTGCGCAGGCAGCGGCCGCCACTGGCAGGCGCCGCAGGGTCCTTTTGCTGGTCATGATACTTCCACCTTTTCCGGCATAACAGGGGTGACTGGAACTTCCGATTCGTAGACCTCTGACCACTCTTCCGGCTCGGTGCGGGGACCGAACCAGAGTGCGAGCAGGGGGAGCACAAAGATCCCCACGAGCGTTGTGGTCACGAGCCCGCCGGCTATGATCAGCAGCATGGGCACGATCAGGGTCTGGCCTACCGCGCCGCCGAGGAAGGCGGGCGGTATCAGCACGAGGAACGTAATGAGGGCGGATTTCAGGATCGGCGATATCCGGTCCCGGGCCGCCGCCATGACCAGGTCAGTGCGTGACATCTGTTCGGACTCCCGCCAGAGTTCGTCAACACGCGCGGACAGGAGCGCCGCATTACGTGCAGCGATGGCCACCACGGCCGCAAACGCCGTCAGCGACAGCCAGGACAGGGACTCCGCCCCGATCCATGCGGCGACCGCTGCTCCCGCCATCGCGGCGGGAAGCGTCAGGAAGACGGCGAGGGCAAGCTTCCAGCTCCGCACTGCAGTCTGAAGCAGAAGCAGTACAGCCAGGATGGCCGCGATTCCGAGTCCATGAACCAGGGTGTCTGCGGCCTGCAGCTGGCTGTATTTCGTGGGGATCTCGGCGTGGTGTTCGAGCGGGAACTGGATTTGTTGGATGGCCGCCTCGATATCCCGCTGGATATCTGCCAGCGGGCGTCCGCTGACGTCAGCCACGACGTCGATCCGCCGCGAGGTGGCATCGTGCTGGATAACAACTTCGCTGGGGACCATGCGAACGTCGGCGACCTGGCCCAGTTGGACGTGGCCGCCATTAGGAGCGTCAAGGAGCAGCTCACGGATGCTGGTCAGGTCATCCCGGACGCCAACCGCGCCGCGGACAACCACTTCGAACACCTTCTGCTCCTCAAAGAGGTTCCCGACGACGATGCCCTGCATCAGTGTCGCAGCGGCGCGCCTCGCGTCACCGGGCTTGATGCCGAACTTTTGGGCAGCCTCGAGATTGACCTGGACCTCTACGATCGCGGTCATGGCAGCAGCGTCGATCGTCGGGTTGTTCACACCGTCAATCTTCTGGAGGGCCTGGCGGACCTCTTCTGCCTTTTCACGGAGCACCGGCATTTCAGTTCCGTAGACGCGGACCGCGAATCCCGGCTCCAGGCTGGAGCGCATGTCGCCGACGGTCTGCTGGGAGTAGTTCAGTACGTTGTGCGCGATGCCCGGGTAGCCCTGGACCACGTCCCGTACCGCCTTCTCCGTTTCGCCAAAGTTGGCGTCCCGTGCGATCGACACCCACAGCTCAGCAGAGCTGTTGCCAACCACCTGATCTGCAGAGATGGCGCGTCCCACGTGACCGCCGACGCCCGAAACCCCCGGGAGGGCCCTGAGTTCATCGGATGCCAGGGCAGCGATCCGCCGGACTTCGTCATTGGACGTCCCGGCCATGGTGTCCCACTGCACCAACAGGGTCCGGTCGGGCATGGTGGGAACGAGCGGCCGGTTTCCTGCCAGTTGCGAGCCGGCGGCGACGCCAAGGATCCCCACGACCACGATGGCCACAATCGCCAGAGGCTTCCGGGAGTTAACCCCGGCCAGTGCGTGGTCGTAGTACGCCTTCCCACGTCCGACGACGGGAAGTTCCCTGTCGGTGGCGGGCTTGGACGGAAGGAGGAAAAACGCCAGTACCGGTGTGACGGACAAGCCCACGATCAGGGCGGCGGCCAGCGTCAGCGCCAACGACCAGAAAAGCGGCGAAAGAAACGAGCCGCCTACTCCGGTCACGAAGAGGGTCGGAACAAGGACAACCACCATCATCAGCGATGCGTGGAACAGCGGTGTGCGGACACCGCGGACGATGTGGCTGATCCGCGACCTCGGGGTAGCCTCGGCGTCCGTCGACTCGCGGACGGCGCGCTGTCGTCGGTGGGCCTGAACGTCTTCCACGATGTCGCCCACGATCACGGACGTGCCGAGCAGAATTCCCATCAGGACGGTGACGTTAAGTGTTGCATTTTGGGCGAACAGCACCACCGCCGCCGTCGTGACGGTAGTGGAGATGGCCACGAGTGCGATCACGGCGACCCGCCAGGACCGGAACAGCAGCCAAAACAGTGCTACCGCAATCAGCAGGCTGATCAGGAGCGCCAGGCCGAGGCTGTTGACGGAGTCCTGAACGCCGGTCGCAGGCCTGAATACGGAGGTGTCGATCTGGACGCCCGTGAGGCCCGGCTCCATGTCCTTGAGGGCCGCCTCAACACTACGGGTGACCTCCAGGGCGCTGATGCCGGGGAACTTTTCGATCACCAGCATCAGGCCGGCGTCTGCCCCAACGGCGTCCCCGATCAGCGGCTGGTGGTCTTCCTTGACCTGGGCAATGTCGCCCAGGAGCAACTGCGGGTCCGTGTCCTCCACGCTGACCTTGGCCAGGTCGGCCGGAGTGCGGATGGGAAGGACGTGCTGGATGCCAAGGCGCTGGTTGGGCGACTCCACGAAACCGCCGGTCCCGGGCGTCGAAGCCTCCAGGAAGCTCAACGGCGAAACCCAGACCGCGTTGCCTGTGGTCTTAATTAGCTGCTCAAGGGTAATGCCTTTGTCGCGGAGCTGCGTCGGAGTGACCTCAACCTGCAGCTGCTGTTCGCGCTGGCCCCAGATGGACACGTTCGCCACGCCCGGGATACCGATCAGCCGCGGCTTGATTTTCCATCTGGCCAGGACCGACATCTCAATGCCGGAGAGCTCCTTGGAATTCATCCTGACCATCAGCACGCGGCTGGTGGAGGACATGGGCTGCATGATCAGCGGCGGCGATGAGACGTTAGGCAGCGCGTGCGCCTGCGTCATTCTTTCCGCGACCAACTGGCGTGCGCGCAGGAGGTCCGTGCCGGGCTCGAAGACGAGTTCGATGGACGACAGCCCCGGGACAGATTTCGAGCGGATCTCGTCCAGCCAGGCCACGCCGTTGAGGAGGTCTGCTTCCATCGGTGCGGTAATAAGCTGCTCAACTTCAACCGCGGAGAGCCCTAGGGCCTCAGTTTGGATCTCTACCTGTGCGGGGGCGAACTCCGGCATGGTGTCCACGGCCATATGTGGAACGTTCACGATGCCAAAAGTAATAAGGCCCGCCGCGAGGGCGAGAACCAAGATTCGGAACTGCATGCTGAACCGGGTAACCCAGCCAAACACGACTAGTCCCTCGCTAATTCTTCGCAGGGGTGAAGGGCGGAATTTTCAGCCCGTCACATCTTTGTGCTGGACATTGACGCCAAGAGTACATGTCAGGCTCCTCGACCTGAGACCGTCTAGTTTCCCCACAGACTTGACAATACTGTGGACCGATTGCGCCGCTTTGGCAAGGGTGGAATCTACCCCCCTTGAGCCACCCTGGTACAGGGTTCTCGTTGGCGAAGAGATCGGGGCTACCTAA
This sequence comes from Pseudarthrobacter sp., assembly GCF_036675385.1. NCBI lineage: Bacteria > Bacillati > Actinomycetota > Actinomycetes > Micrococcales > Micrococcaceae > Pseudarthrobacter > Pseudarthrobacter sp. Next base: position 27,865 of record NZ_JAKFFD010000046.1, read on the forward strand.
TGGGCCAGGCGGCACTGTCCACTTCGACGGTGCCGGCACGGGCCACGCGCCCCTGCGCCCGGCCCGGACTGTCGCGTTCCCTGAGCCTGGGCCTGCCCACCTGCAGTGGGTAGGCTAAAGTAGTCCTATGCGTGCGATCCTTCTGCTTAGCTAGCCGCCCGGTGCCCGGAAACAACCGGATTGCCGTGCGGCTGCCCCTCCATGAGAGGGGCTTTTGTGTGTCCGGGCATGTTTCCGGGCCGGCAGCAGAGGGGATCAGACCGTTGTGGCAGCACCGATGCCACAACAGAACAGAAGAGGGCAGCAGTGAGCGTTCAGCCGGAGACAGAGACCGGAACAGCAGCAGTGGCGGCGGAAACACCCGAAGAGGGTGCCTACAGCTTCGCGGCAATGGAGGCCAAGTGGCCGCAGGTGTGGGAAGACCTTAAGGTTTTCACGCCTGTGGATGATGGTTCCCGCGAACGCCGCTACGTGCTGGACATGTTCCCGTACCCCTCGGGGGACCTGCACATGGGCCACGCCGAGGCTTTTGCCATGGGCGATGTTGTGGCCCGGTACCTGCGGCAAAAGGGCTTCGACGTCCTGCACCCGATCGGCTGGGACTCCTTCGGCCTGCCGGCGGAAAACGCCGCCATCAAGCGCAATGCCCACCCCAGTGAGTGGACCTACGCGAACATCGACACTCAGGCGGCGTCGTTCAAGCGTTACGCGATCTCCGCGGACTGGTCCCGGCGGGTGCACACCTCGGACCCCGAGTACTACCGCTGGACCCAGTGGCTGTTCAAGCGCTTCTACGAGCGGGGGCTGGCGTACCGCAAGGACTCCCCGGTCAACTGGTGCCCCAAGGACCAGACCGTCCTGGCCAATGAACAGGTGGTCAACGGTGCCTGCGAACGCTGCGGTACCCCCGTCACCAAGAAGTCCCTGAACCAGTGGTACTTCAAGATCACCGATTATGCTGACCGGCTGCTCGATGACATGGACGAGCTGCGCGGCCACTGGCCCGAGCGGGTTCTGGCGATGCAGAAGAACTGGATCGGCCGCTCCGAAGGTGCCCACGTCAACTTTGTGATCGAGGCCGTCGGCGGCAAGCCCGCCAAGGACGTCACCGTCTTCACCACCCGCCCGGACACGCTGTACGGCGCCACGTTCTTTGTTGTCGCAGCCGACGCGCCGATCGCCGTCGAACTCGTCACCGAGGAGCACGCCGCCGCCTTGGACGCCTACCGCGAACAGGTCAAGGCACTCACCGAGATCGAACGCCAGTCCACCGAACGCGAAAAGACCGGTGTCTTTACCGGCCGCTACGCCGTCAACCCGCTGAACGGCGAAAAACTTCCGGTCTGGGCCGCTGACTACGTCCTGGCCGACTACGGCACCGGCGCCATCATGGCCGTCCCGGCACACGACCAGCGCGACCTCGACTTCGCCAAGACGTTCGACCTGCCCGTCCGCGCCGTGCTGGATACCGGTGAAGAGGATCCCACTGTGTCCGGCAAGGCCACCTCGGGCGAGGGCACCCTGATCAACTCGGGCGTCCTCGATGGGCTGCCGAAGGCCGAAGCCATCCCGGCTGCCATCGACATCCTGGAACAGCAGGGCACCGGCGAGAAATTCGTCAACTTCCGCCTCCGCGACTGGCTGCTGAGCCGCCAGCGTTTCTGGGGCACGCCCATCCCAATCATCCACTGCCCTGCCTGCGGCGAGGTTCCGGTTCCGGACGAGCAGCTGCCTGTCAGGCTGCCGGCGGACCTGCGCGGCGAGGACCTGTCCCCGAAGGGTACGTCCCCCCTGGCCGCCGCCGAGGCCTGGGTCAACGTTGATTGCCCCAACTGCCACGGGCCGGCAAAGCGCGATACCGACACCATGGACACCTTCGTGGATTCGTCCTGGTACTTCCTGCGGTTTGTTTCCCCGCAGTACACCGAGGGCCCGTTCGACCCGGCGAAGATCAATGAGTGGATGCCGGTCGGCCAGTACGTGGGCGGCGTGGAGCACGCCATCCTGCACCTGCTGTACGCCCGCTTCTTCACCAAGGTCATCCACGACCTCGGCATGATCGACGCTGACGAGCCCTTCAGCGCGCTCCTGAACCAGGGCCAGGTCCTCAACGGGGGCAAGGCCATGAGCAAGTCGCTGGGCAACGGCGTTGACCTCAGCGAGCAGCTGGACAAGTTCGGCGTGGACGCCGTGCGCCTGACCATGATCTTCGCGTCCCCGCCGGAGGACGACGTCGACTGGGCGGACGTTTCGCCGTCGGGCTCCGCAAAGTTCCTGGCCCGTGCCTGGCGCCTGGCGCAGGACGTCACCAGCGAGCCCGGTGCCGACGTCACCGCCGGTAACCGCGCGTTGCGTTCCGTCACGCACCGCACCATCGCCGACGCCGCCGCGCTGTTGGACACCAACAAGTTCAACGTGGTGGTGGCCAAGCTGATGGAGCTGGTCAACGCGACCCGCAAGGCTATAGATGCCGGCGCCGGCGGGGCCGATCCCGCCGTCCGCGAGGCGGCGGAAGCCGTTGCCGTCATCCTGAGCCTCTTCGCGCCGTACACCGCGGAGGACATGTGGAACGTCCTGGGTCACCCGGCGTCCGTGGCGAACGCCGGCTGGCCGATGCACGACGAAGCGCTGCTGGTCCAGGAGACCGTCACCGCTGTGGTCCAGGTCCAGGGCAAGGTCCGTGACCGCCTTGAAGTCTCGCCGGGGATCGGCGAGGACGAACTGCGGGAACTGGCGCTGGCCAGCGAAAACGTCCAGCGCGCGCTCGACGGCCGCGGCATCCGCACGGTGATCGTGCGAGCGCCTAAACTGGTCAACATCGTCCCGGCCTAGTCCGGGGCACCGGCCGCCGGGCCCAACCGGCGGCCGGCCCTAAACCAGGAGGCACCCTTGCCCGACCGTGACGCCGCTGCGTGGCTCTGGCTCCGGGAGCGTTTGGCTGCCCTCCGTCCCGCACCGCGCGCCGGTGTGCCAGTACCCTCCACCCCGCCCGCCGTCGTCGTCCGTACCGCGGTGGTGACCGATTCTGCCTCTGCACTGCCGGCCGACTGGGTGCATGCCTGTGCAGGGGACGCGCGCCTCACTGTCATCCCGATGCCCGTTATGGTTGGCGCGGAAATTTATGGCGAGGGCGAAGACGACATCACCGAAACCATTGCCCTGGCACTCGCCAGCGGCACGTCGGTCAAGACGTCCCGCCCGTCACCGGGACAGTTTGAACAAGCCTTCCTGGCCGCCGAACGGCTGGGCTACGAGGGCGTGGTCTCCATCCACATTTCCGGCGGTTTGTCCGGAACGGCGGACGCGGCGCGGCTCGCGGCCACCCGGGTGACCATCCCCGTGGTAGTCCTCGACTCTGGCACCGTGGGCATGGCACTGGGCATGGGCGTGCAGGCCGCGGTGGCAGCAGCCGCGGCAGGCAGCGACACCACAGCCGTAGCCGCCGCGGCGGCGGCGCAGTTCGCGCGGACCAAGGTCTATTTCTATGTGCCCAGCCTGGAACAGCTCCGCAGGGGCGGGCGGATCGGCGCGGCCGCCTCGCTGCTGGGGACCATGTTCGCCATCAAACCCATCCTGGCCGTCGACGGCGGCAAGATCGTGCCGCTGGAAAAGGTCAGATCAGCAGCCAAAGCTGTTGCCCGCCTCGAGGAACTGGCCGCCGCGGACGCCGCATCGCGCCCCCACGGCCAGGCCCGCCTCGCCGTCCACCACTTCGGGAATCCGGTCGAGGCAGAAGCGCTGGCAGCCAGGCTGTCCGCCGCCTTGCCAAGCTGTCCGCCGGCCCAGATCAGCTCCCTGCCCGCCGTCCTGGCAGCTCACGCCGGGCTCGGCGTGCTCGCGGTGATCGTGGGGGAGAGCGGCCCAACTGTGCGGAACTCGGAGCCGGAGCTCCCCGCAGTTTCCACCTAGCGGTTTCCACATAGGTGCGTTTCCCGGCTGTCATTTTCTCAAGACGGCGTCCGGGGGCTGCGGTGTGGTGATCGGGTCTGCATGCCGGTGCATGAGTGCCCAGGTGTCGCCTTCGAGGCGATAGATGCTCGTAACCCGTAGCTCAAATGCTGATATTTTGTCGGCTCCTCCCACCTTGGCCTGCCAGTGTTCTATGTCCAGGGAGCAGGCGAGATCGGTTGTGACGTGCTTGGTGAGGGCATCAAAAGCCGTGACGCGTCCAGATTTGAATCGTGCCGCCGCTGAATCGAGGGCCCCTGATACTCGCTCCCAGCCGACCACCGGAGGGCCCCAGGGATTAGCAAGGGAGACATCTCTGCTGTGGGAGAAAATGGCCTTGACGGGTTCCGGGTTGCCTTTAGCAAACTGATTTAGCGCCTGATGAAACTGGTCGATGACCTCGTCAAGCTGCATTGTCCCACCAACTAACTCATAGGGCTTCTACGGTAAGCGAATCCTAGCGGCTTCATGCCCGCCGGTCACTGGCCTCCTGAATCTTCCAGCGGGGCGGTGGCTCGAGTCCCGAAGCTGGACCTTCCCGGCGGTTTTACGCCTAGCAGTTTCCACATAGGTGTAGCCGGGACTGTCACCCGCGGCCCTGCTTCCCTAGCGTTGGGAGCATGTCACGCCGGGACGCTGGAGCAGCACGCCAGGGGGCCCGGCATGCCCGGGACCGGCTGCAGTCCACGCTCGGAGCCGGCCCGGGGCTTCTGCTCACCGGCAGAGGCGAAAAGGTCTTTGAGTACGACGGCGGTACCCACCTATCCGGTGACGACGCCGCTCCGGGGGCTGCTGATGAGTCCGCTGCCGGAACAGGCCGGACAGGACCGGCGCTGAGATGGCGGGTGGGCCTGCGGGTCGCCCTGCTCATCGCCGTATTCGCGGTGCTGGGCGGCGCCTGGTTCTGGTCACAGGTGGCCGCCGGTCAGCCAGAAGTCAGGCCACTCAGTGACGTCTCCGCTCAAGGCAGCATGCCTGCTCGGGAAGGAACCGAAGGCCCGGAGCCGCACGGCGCCGGGCCGCCTGGGCTGGCGTCGGAAAGTCCACAGGCCGGCACCGTTATCATTCACGTTGCCGGGGCTGTCGCCGTGCCCGGGGTTGTGCAGTTGCCCGCTGGCAGCCGGGTTCACGAAGCAGTCGCGGCGGCAGGCGGAGGCACGCCCACAGCAGACCTGAACCGCCTCAACCTTGCTGCCATGCTGGCGGACGGTCAGAAGCTCTACGTTCCCCAGGCCGGCGAAGAAGTCCCCGCCGGTTCGTCCGGCATGCCCGGGGAAGCGGGGGAGGGGACCGGCGGTGGTGGGACCGCTTCAGCAGGAGAAAAGGTCAACCTCAATACAGCCAGCGTCGAAGAGCTGGACGCCCTGCCGAAGGTTGGGCCCGTGCTGGCTCAGCGGATTGTGGAGTGGCGCAAGGAACACGGCCCCTTCGCAACGGTCGAGGAGCTCGACGCCGTGGATGGCGTGGGTCCCAAGATGCTCGAAACACTCCTTCCTCTGGTAGGCATCTGAGGTGGCCAGGCGCAGCCAGTGGAGCCGCTTTGTTGACTCAGCCGTGCAGGGCCAGAGGGCTCCAGCAGCATTCCCGGCTTCCGTGGATACGCCCGCCGTAGTCCAGGCCGCGGGGCTGAGTGTCCGCAGGCTGGGTGCACGAGTCGGGACGAAACTCCGGGGCCAGGAGCCATCGAGTTCACCAACGGATGCGCCGCGCCGGCGCACCGACGTCAGGCTGGCACTGCCCGCCCTCCTCGTCTGGGGTGCCGCCGTCGCTGGCGTCTGGCTTGCCCCTGTGGCGCTGGTGGGGCTCTGCTGCGGCTTGGTACTTTTGGCCACCTGCCTGTTGATCCGGGCCTCGAAGGGCAGGGCGTTGGTGGCAGGCCGGCGGAGCTTTCCGATGACGCTCGCGGTTGCCTTGCTGCTGGCCGCCACCGCTGCTGCCCATTCGGCTGTCTCGTCGTCCCAACGCCACGACGGGCCGTTTGCCGAAGCTGTGGCCGCCGGCCACTCTGTGGTGGCCATTCTGGAGGTCACCGGATCCCCGCGCGCCATGACCGTCCCGAGAACTTCGGGGCCGCCCGAACGCTGGTCGGTCACGGCGCAGACGGAGCAGGTCACCGTCAGCAGCCGGGTCATCCGTACCCGTGCCCCGGTGGTGGTCATGGGCGGCAAGGGCTGGGGAGACCTGGTGCCCGGCCAGGTGGTCCGGACCGCCGGCAAGCTGAAGCCGCCGGACGCAGGCCAGCAGGAAACGGCTGTCCTGTCAGCCTCCCTGCCACCCCGTGCCGGCTCCGGGACCGGCAGCAGCGCCGGAATGGATGATGCCGACGCCCCGGCCTGGCAGCTCGTAGCGAAGGACCTGCGTGTCCGGTATGTCTCCGCTTCGTCTTTCCTTGCCGCCGATCCAGCCGGTCTGCTCCCGGGCATGGTCACCGGAGACACCAGCGCCTTGGATGAAGGGCTCAATGCGGCGATGAAAACGGTGGGCATGACCCACCTGACGGCAGTCAGCGGGGCCAACTGCAGCCTGGTCCTGGGTGCCCTGCTGATCGCTGCCCGCAGCCTGCGCCTGCCCCGGCTCCCCGCGGCAGGACTGGCTTTGACCGGCCTGGCAATGTTTGTGGTGCTGGTGGGCCCGGACGCCAGCGTCCTGCGCGCCGCGCTGATGGGTTCAATCGCAGTGGCATCGCTGGCAGGCGGCCGGACAGGCCGTGGACTCAGTTTCCTCTGCCTCGCGGTGATGGGCCTGCTCCTGATCGACCCCGGCCTCGGTACCAGCTTTGGCTTCCTGCTGTCGGTGCTCGCGACCCTGGGCATCATTGTCCTGGGCCGCCGGATGATCGACTGGACCCCGGCAGTCATTCCTCGGTGGGCAGCCGCCGCCTGGGCCGTCCCGCTCTCCGCGCAGCTGCTCTGCGGCCCGGTGATTGTGCTCCTGCAGCCCCAGTTCTCCACGTACTCGCTGCTTGCCAACCTGATGGCAGCCCCGCTGGTAGCACCGGTGACATTGCTGGGAACGGCAGCCGTCCCGCTGGTGGTTGCCGCGCCGTGGCTGGCCACCGTCCTGATCTCCGTGGCAGGCACCTTCAGCGCCGGAGTCGCAGGAACCGCACGGATCACGGCAGGATTGCCGGGGGCTGCGCTGCCCTGGCCCGAGGGCCCGTTCGGGCTCCTGACCATGGTGCTGCTCTCCCTGCTGACCTTTGCCGGGGTGTGGCTTGCCGTCCGGCCGCGGCAGGTGTTCCGGGGGGTCCTGGCCCTGCACGCCCGGACGGAAAAGGTGTTGAACCTCCTGGAACGGCAGCTGGGGGCCACGTTGGCCCGGTGCTGGCCGGCGCGGTGCTGGCCGGACCGGCGCGGGCCAGGCCAGCGTGGCCCCGGCTTGGTGGCGGCGGCCCACCGTGGCAGGC
>NZ_JAKFFD010000224.1:0-34877 GCF_036675385.1 Pseudarthrobacter sp.
ATACGGACGAGGGTCTCCTTCGTCATGACGTCGTTGGTGATGGTCACGGTAGCTCATCCTCTGCTTTGGGTGCTTTGCGTGCTTTGGGTGCTTCGGCGGCGGTGGCCGCCGGGGTCGGCTTGACCTGGGCAGGGACGAGATTGTCCACGCCCTTTCCGAAGTGGCGCTCAACGTAGTACTGGCCCACCATCAGGATGCTGGTGATCACCAGGTACCAGAGGGCGGCCACGATCAGCAACGGAATGGGCAGGTAGCTGCGGTTGGCGATGCCGTTGGTTGCGAAGGTCAGGTCCAGGGTGAATGGCACCGCGAGCACCAGCGAGGTGGTCTTGAGCATCCCGATGGCCTCATTGCCGGTGGGTGGCACGATGACGCGCATGGCCTGGGGCAGAATGATCCGCCACATGATTTTTGACTTGCGCATCCCCAGGGCCTCGGCGGCTTCCATCTGGCCGGAGTCGACGGACTTCAGGCCAGCCCGGAAAATTTCGGCCAGATAGGCTGACTCGTTCAGCCCCAGTCCCAGGATTGCTGCCATAAAGGCGGTGATCACGTCCTGGGTGCTGAAGCTGAACAGTTCCGGGCCGAACGGAATCCCCAGGGCGATCTTGGGATAAAGAACGGAAATGAGGCCCCAGAACACCAGCTGGGTGTAGACCGGTGTGCCGCGGAAGAACCAGACCCAGGTCCAGCTCACGCCGCGGAACAGGGGATTGTCCGACTGGCGCATGAAGGCCAGGAGAATGGCCAGCACGATGGCGATCACCATCGAGAGGACTGTCAGCAGCAGCGTCCAGCCGATGCCCTGGATGACAAGCACGTCCATGAAGTAGGTGCCGACGATGTCCCAGCGGAAATTGGTATTGGTGACCAGGCTCTGGCCCAGCATCGCGGCGAACAACAGGATGAGGACGGCGCCGGCCCAGCGGCCGGGATGGCGGACCGGAACGGCATTGATCAGTTCCGGTTTCCGGTGCGCGGCACCGGTCCTGCGGTCGCTGGTTTCGGTGGGTGCGAGGGTGCTCAATTGTCTACCGCCGGGTTCACTTCAGACTTCGTGACGGCGCCCTTGGTGTTGCTCCACGTGTCCAGGATTTTCCCGTAGGTCCCGTCGCTGATGAGTTTGTTCATGACGTTTTTCATGAGCTCGGACAGTGCGGTGTCGCTCTTAGCGACCGCGATGCCTTGCGGTGCCGCAGCGTAAACATCGCCCAGGGCCTCCAGCTTGCCGCCGGTCTGCGAGAGGGCATAGCCGATGATCGGGGAATCAGCGGCCATAGCGTCGATGCTGCCGTTCACCAGACGGGTGGTCACATCTGTCTGCGTCTTCAAGGTGACGACGTTGACGCCCGGTTTTCCGGCATCCGTGCAGGCCTTGGACCGGGCGGAGACGTCGGGCTCCTCTTGGGTGGTGCCGGTCTGCACCCCCACGGTTTTGCCGCAGATGTCATCGACGCTGAAATTCTTCGGGTTGCCCTTCTGGACGGCCCACAACGTGCCGGCATTGAAGTAGCTGACCATGTTGACGGCCTTCAGACGCTCCGCGTTGATGGTGAAGGAGGAGATTCCCAGATCGTACTTGGCACCGAGAGCGGGCAGGATTCCCGTGAATTCCGACGTCTGGACCCGGACCTTCAGGCCAAGGGTCGCCCCGATGGCCTTGGCAAAATCTACGTTGTAGCCCACCGGGGTCTGGCCATCGGCGCCGCCCAGGGATTCGGCCGGTGCGTAGGATGTGTCGGCACCCACCGTGAGGGTTCCCTTGCTCCTGATGGCCTCAGGGACGCTCGCGGCGAGGGCATCGTCCCTGGCCACAGAGGCGGGATCAAAGCCAGTGGAACCGGGGGCAGCTCCCCCCGAGGTCTGTGATGCATTGGTGCAACCGGTCAGAGAAAGAAGGCCGATGGCGAGACTCGCCAGTGCCTTTGTCCTCTTGGACGGAGAAAACGACATTGTTTACCTCTTGGTTGGTGTGGCCCATGAATGGGATTGTTTTCTGACTGACTGACTGCCTGCACGCAGGTCGGCGTGCGGGCGCGCCTGTACTGGCGCTTGGTGGATCTCCCTACCTGCTTCCCGGTCGGGATAGGTGGAAGATCAGACCAGGGGTAGGCGGGAACCGTTGAGTTCGGCGGCGGACCTGCTGAACAGGGCGGCCGAAGCGGCTCCGAGATCCTTCACATGGGTGAATCCCGGGAATTTCCGGTCGGGCTGGGAAGCCTTCATCTTGTCGTCGACGAGGGCCTTGACCACGAACACGACGGCAGCTGACCGCTGCGGTTGCCGGTTGTCCGTGCTGCCGGATTGTGAGCTGCGGAAGCCGTCGGCCACCGCCAGCGTCCAGGCCTCGGAAGCGGCCTTGATCGCCGCGTAGGCGGCACCACCTGCGGAGGGATTGGCAGCTGCCTGGGCAGACACGATGGCCAGTCGTCCCGCCGGGGACTTTTCAAGGTCGTCGTAGAAGGCGCGGCTGGTGTTTCGCAGTGTCGTCAGGACGCTGGTGTGCAGGAAGTCCCAGTCGGAGTCCTCCTGCCCCGGTATGCCGTCGCCGCCGCGCCAGCCGCCCACCAGGTGGATGAGGCCATCGAGGGGTCCAAGGTCGCGGCGGACCGTGGATGCCAGTTCCCGGACGGCCGCGGGTTCTGCGAGGTTGCAGGTGTAGCCGGTGACGTTGGGCCAGGACTGTGCAAGGTTCTGCACGCGTTCAGTGTCCAGGTCCACGGCGGCGACGCGGAATCCGGCGCCGCTGAGGGCCGATACGACGGCGGTCCCGGCCTCGCTGGTGGAGCCGGCCACCATGACGGTCCTGGGTCCGTCGGGAGCCATCATGCCGCGTCCTTGCAGCTGCTGCCGCCGTTGGGCTCGCCGGTGATTCCGGCCGTGGATTCGATGACGTTTCTCATCTTTTTCTCCAGTGCTTCGTAGAACATCGAAAGGGGGAACTCGTCATCAAGCACCTGGTCGGTCAGGCCCCGAGGAGGGCCGTCAAGGGCCAGCCCCTCGGGCCCCTTGGCCCAGAGGGATGCGGGGTTCGGGGTGACTGTGGCGCTGATGAATTCATAGGCCGCAAGCCAGTGAGCGGTTTTCGGGCGGTCAATTGACCGCCAGTACAGCTCCTCGATCCGCCTCCCGAGTTCGATAACGACCTCGGGCGCTTCCGACCAGTCGATGGAAAGTTTCGAGTCCGTCCAATGAAGCACCTTGTGCTGGTGCATCCAGGCGAAAAGGAGCTGACCGCCAAGGCCGTCGTAATTGCGGACCCGGTTTCCTGTCATCGCGAACCGGAAAATCCGGTCGAAGATGACGGCATACTGGACGAGTTTCGCGTGGTTTCGCGCCTCCGGCGGCGCGTTCTCGTCCCTCTCGATACGGACGGATTCACGGAATGCCGTCAGATCGCACCGCAGCTCTTCCAGCGTGTAGAGAAAGTACGGCATCCTCTGCTTGATCATGAACGGATCAAATGGCAGATCCCCGCGCATGTGCGTCCTGTCATGGATCAGATCCCACATCACGAAGGTTTCCATGGCCAGCTGAGGGTCTTCAAGCAGCCGCCGCGCTCCGTCGGGGAGACTGAGGGACGTGATGTCGCTGGCTGCGGCCACCACCCGCCGGAACCGCTCAGCCTCGCGATCCGCGAAAATACCGCCCCAGGTGAACTGCGGCGTTTCACGGACGGCTACGCTCTCAGGAAACAACACCGCCGAGTTCGTGTCATAGCCGGGTGTGAAGTCGATGAAGCGGATGGGTACGAACAGCGGGTTCGAATACTCCGTACCTTCGAGTTCAGCGATGAACTCCGGCCACACTACTTCGAACAGCACGGCCTCCACGAAGCGGTTTGGGCTGCCGTTCTGCGTATACATAGGGAAGACCACCAGATGCGGCAGTCCGTCGATTCGGTGCTGCTGTGGCTGGAATGCGAGCAGGGAATCCAGGAAGTCCGGGACCCCGAACGAGGAGGCAGCCCACCGCTCGAAGTCAACTTCCAGCCGGGCCAGATACTCCGCATCGTGCGGGAACGAAGGGGCCAAATCCCTGAGTGAAGCCGTGATGGTGGCGACCTCGTACAGGGCTCGGTCATGGTCCCCCGGATCAGGTATGGAGCCGTCCTTCACCTGGATCTGCTGCAGTTCTCCGGCGGCCCGTTTCAGCTCGGTCCAGGACGAATTTGAGGCAAGCAGGGCACCTATTGAGGAGCGGGATACGTGTTGTGCTTTTGTTGCAGTCATTGCTACGGCGTCCTTCCTTCTCTGTGACCCGCGTAACACTAGTGAACAGAAAGACATCTTTATCTAAAAACAATGGCACCGTAAGCAAGTCTTAGTCTAGATTCGCGAAATAGAGCTGGTGACCAAGAGTTTCCTGTGCACCCGTTCGAGGTTGGCCCTCTGCCACTCCCCCATGGCTGAACGGCTGCTTCAGGCAGGGCTGGACCAGGCGGCGCCCGCTACCCCCGTGAACCCAGCGCGCCCGTCGTCGCACTTTAACGACGGCGGCTCCTGGACGTCACCTCCCGGCGTCGTGCCTACAATAGGTGCATAAGTACGCACATATTGTTTCGATTGGGGGATCCTCATGATCGAAGTTCTGTCCGTCCGCGCCTACCGGAAGCTCTTCTCAGCCCAGATTGTTGCGTTGCTGGGGACCGGTTTGCTGACTGTGGCCCTCGGACTGCTGGCGTTCGACCTTGCAGGAGGGCAGGCCGGGGCCGTGCTCGGGACGGCGCTGACCATAAAGATGCTGGCCTACGTCTTCGTCGCGCCAGTCATGGCGGCACTGGTGGAAAAGCTGCCAAAAAAGCCGGTCCTGGTTGCAGCGGACCTGATCCGTGGCGGAATCGCCCTACTACTGCCCGCGGTGGATCAGGCCTGGCAAATCTACGTGCTGGTATTTGTCCTTCAGAGCGCCTCGGCTACGTTCACGCCGGCCTTCCAGTCCCTGATCCCCGTGGTGCTGCCCGACGAACGGCAGTACACGCGGGCCTTGTCACTCTCCCGTCTCGCGTACGACCTGGAATCCCTGGTCAGCCCGGCCCTGGCCGCAGGACTCCTGTCCGTACTTACATTCCACGAACTTTTTCTCGGCACCGTGGCGGGCTTTGTGTTCTCTGCGGCATTGGTGGTGACCACCAGACTGCCTGCAGCACCGGCGGCCCGTCAGGAAGGATCACTCTGGCACCGCACCACCCTCGGCGCGAGGATCTTCGCGAGAACGCCGGAACTGCGCGGCCTCCTGGCTTTGAACCTGGCCGTGGCGGCCGCTACATCCCTCGTGCTGGTCAACACGGTGGTCTATACCCGGGACCTGTTCGCAGGATCCAACGCCGACGTCGCCATTGCCCTGGCCTGCTACGGCGCCGGTTCGATGGCCGTCGCGCTCAGCGCACCCTGGGCGCTGGACCGGTTGGCCGACCGTTCGTTGATGATGTCCGGAGCTGCGCTTCTTGGCCTTGGCCTCGCCGGCACGTTTGTCCTGCTGGCGACAGCGGGTCCGTGGCTGATGCTGCTGGGGCTCTGGGCGGCACTCGGCGCCGGGACCTCGATGATCAGCACCCCTTCGGCCCGGCTACTGCGCCGCTCCGCAACGGAAAGCACGCGGGCCTACATCTTCACCGCCCAGTTCTCCCTCTCCCACGCGTGCTTCATCATCACCTACCCGGTAGCCGGCTGGATCGGCGCGTCCGCCGGCCAGCCCGCAGCCGCCGCCGTCCTGGCAGTGGTGGCTATGATCAGTACAGCAGCGGCCGTGAACTTCTGGCCGGTTGCCTCCAAGACCGGCCCAGAACCGGCCATCATGAAAGGGTGATCCGGTGGAAGAGGCCCAAGTCGTCACCACACCGAGCCTTCACCATTCCCGGCTCCCTGATGCCCGCCGACTGGATGCCGCCACGGCCACGTTCCGGATGCTCTCCGATCCCACCCGCCTGCACGTTCTCTGGCTCCTGACCCAGGAACCGGCCGACGTCACCACCCTGGTGGAACGCACCGGAGCCTCCCGGACCTCAGTCAGCCAGCATCTGGCCAAGCTCCGCTTCAGCGGCCTCGTCAGCACGCAGAAGGTCAGTCGCAGGGTGGTCTACAGCATCGCGGACGGCCATCTGGCCCGACTTGTCCTGGAAGGCCTGAACCACGCCGACCACACCGTCACCGGGGAACCCGGCCACGGCTGACTTTCCCGGCGGTAAGGCGAGCGCGCGGCCGCCCGCTCCCCCGAAGCTGTGGGCGTCGGCACATTGCAAAATATACCCCATGGGGGTATATTTTGGGTGTTGCCAGTGAAGTGGTTTGTCCAGGCCCGTGCAATTCCGGCCCTTACAGCCGTTCATCCCCAGCACCTCATCACACCTCTCTTGCAAAAGGACAGAACTGATATGAGTGCACCCCAGGTCCGGACCGAACTGCCCATCGTTGCAGCTGAAACTGCAGGGTGCAGTTGCTGCTCCACCCGTTCAGCGAAGCAGCTGTCACCCCAGGCAGAAGGTACGGAGTACTCCGTCACCGGCCTGACGTGCGGTCACTGTGTCCAGACCGTTGAAAAGGCAGTCTCCGCGCTCGACGGCGTGACGTCGGCCGCCGTCGAACTCGTCGCCGGCGGGGCCTCACGCCTGAGCGTCTCGGGGCCGCACACGGAGGCATCGGTCCGCGACGCCGTAGCGGCCGCCGGGTACAGCCTCACCAGCAGGTAGTCCACCCGCTGCGGTGGAATCCGATAGCGAACACCCCGTCGCACGGGCCATCGTCCGTGCCGCCCGCCAGCGGAACCTGACCATCCCGGATGCCACCGGCTTCTCGTCCCTCACCGGCCGCGGCGTCCGCACCACCGTGGACGGACGGACAGTTCGACGGCGTCAACGACTCCCCGGCCCTGGCCAGGGCTGAAGTCGGCATCGCGATCGGCGCCGGCACGGACGTGGCGATGGAATCGGCCGGCGTGGTGCTGGCCGGACGCGCCGCGTGAAACTGAATCCCGCGCAGGTACGTTGAACCACCGAACCACCCGGCAAAGGTCAACCCGGTACGGTTAAACCAAAAGGCCCGCCCACACGAGCAGGAGGAACGCCATGGCAGCAACAGCACCCGGCCCCTTCATGGCGCTCCTCCGGCGTGCAGGGCTGCTGACCGGGCTGCTCGCTGTCATCGCCGGGATTTTCGGGATGCACATTATGTCCGGCGCCCACACCATGCCCACGGCGGCCTCTGCCGGCACGGACATGACCCTGACGCAGATCCAAGGCTCCCATGCTGTACATGGGGGCCACCCGGCAGCCCAGTCCTCCACTGCCGACGCTCTGGTGGCACCCCTGGATCCGGCGGCACCGGTGTCCGGGACGGCGTCTCCCTGCACGTCTCCCGGCAGCTGCCCGGCGATGGCCGCCGGGGACGCTGCCTGCGTCCTGTCCCCGGCGAACACTTCCCTGTCGGCGCCGCTGCCCGGCACCACGCCGTTCCCGGCCTTCAACGTCACCGGTGCCGCCGTGGCCACTACCACCTATGCCTATCTGCCGGGAAGTCCTTCCCCTGGCGACCTCTGCATCAGCCGGACGTAAAACTGCCCAGCGCCGCGTCCAGTCCGGCGCACCCTGCGCAGCCACTGACGCTGCCCAGCCACCCCGCATACGCCGGGGCCGGCCACCCGGCCCCGCCACCGCACGCATCCGCAACGGCGCCTGACGCCGCTGATACTTCGAAGGACACTGATTTTGATGAAAAAGACCCTGAGTATTTCCACTCTTGCCATCGCCGCAGCGATTGCCCTGGCCGGCTGCTCCACCGGTTCCACCGGTTCCGCCGGTTCTGACGGAAGCAGCATGCCGGGCATGACCCACGGCGGCTCCGGAATGCCCTCCAGCTCCGCGCCGGCAGCTGCAGACTTCAATGAAGCCGACGCCGTGTTCGCACAGCTGATGATCCGGCACCACGCCCAGGCCGTGGAAATGTCGGACCTGATGCTGGAGAAGGAAGGCATCCCGGCGACGGTGACCAACCTGGCCACCAGAATCAAAGCTGCCCAGGGACCCGAAATCGAGAAAATGACCGCCTGGCTCAAGAGCTGGAACCGGCCCACCGAAATGCCCTCCGGCATGGCTGGCGGGCACAGCATGTCCGGCATGATGGGGCAGGAGGACATGACCGCCCTCCGTGCAGCCCAGGGCACTGAAGCGGCCAAGCTGTTCCTGACCCAGATGACCGCGCACCACGAAGGCGCCGTCACGATGGCCAAGACCGAAAGCACCGACGGCAAGTACCCCGAAGCGGTCCAGCTGGCCAAAGACATCGTGACCGCCCAGGAAACCGAAATCCAGGAAATGAAGGACCTTCTGGCCACCCTCTAGCAGCAGCCCTTGAGGCGGCGGCAGCGGCACGTGTTAAGTTGAAAGGTACGACGGGCCGCACCGGGTCCGGCGCATCGGCTGGAAAGAGAAGTTCCGTGGAATCCCCCGCATCTGCCCCCGCACCCGTGAGGATCCTGACGGTCTGCACCGGCAACATCTGCCGTTCCCCCGTGGCTGAGCGGCTGTTGCAGGCCGGGCTGGACCAGGTGATGCCGGGCGGATTCGAGGTCACCAGCGCCGGAACCCGGGCCATGGTGGGCGACCCCATGCAGCCGCTGTCCGGCGACATCGTGCGCACCTTTGGCGGGAACCCGGACGGTTTCGTCTCGCGGCAGCTGACCGGCAAGATCCTGCGCGGCGTGGACCTGGTCCTCACAATGACCTCGGGTCACCGCGGCGAAGTGCTCCAGCTGGACGCCTCCCTGCTCAAACGCACCTTCACCATCCGCGAGTTTGCCCGCATGCTCGACGTCCTGGACGAGCGTGCGGACAGTGCCGCAAACGTTCCGGTAGCGGACGACGGCGGCAGTCCCCTCAGTGCCAACACCGCCTTCTGGCGGGGGCTGCCCGCGCGCGCCGCGTCCGTCCGTCACCTGTCACTGCCCGCGGATTCCTCCGAAAACGACATCATCGACCCCTACCGGCGCAGCCCCGAGATCTACCACCAGATGGAGGACGAACTGGCCCCGGCCATCGTTTCCATTCTGCGGCACGCGCGCCTGAACGTTCCCGCCTAAACCGGCGAGCCGCCGTCGTACGTTACAGCATGGAAACGACACGCTCCGCGTTGTAGCCGGAACCGGGTCGGAGGGCGGACACTAAGTCATGGCGAGCACCCCAAGCGGTCCTGATCCGATCGGCCCCGGCAATTCCGGCCCCGAGCCTGCTGCGCCTGCCGCGCTGAAACGGCGCCGCTTGATCGCGGCGGTGCTGTCGCTGGTACTGGTTGCGGTCGTCGCCGTGTCCGCCCTGCTGTTCACCAAGCCTGCCGCGGAAGTTGCGGCCCCGGTGCCCACCATCACTGACACCGCCACGCCCACTCCGTCGGAGACGACACCGCCCCCGCCCCCGGCACCGGCCCCTCCCCCGCCGCCCGAACCCATCGCGGAACTCCCCGCGGCGCCCATGAACATCCTGGTGATCGGCAGCGACAGCCGCGCGAACGCCCGGGAGCAGGCAGCCCACACCGCAGCCACGGGCGAATCGCAGGACCACCGCGCCGACACGCTCATGCTGGTCCACATCCCGGCCGACCGCCGCAGTGTGCACGTGGTCTCCCTCATGCGGGACCTCTACATAAACATCCCCGACTACGGCTATGCCAAGATCAACACCAGCCTGCAGGTGGGCGGCATACCGCTCGCGACCCGGACGGTGGAGTCCCTGATGGGGACCCACATCGACCATACGGTGATGCTGGACTTCCACGGTTTCAAGACGCTCACCGACGGGCTGGGCGGAATCGACGTGAACGTCACCGTGCCGTTCCAGTCCACTCACGAAACGCAGCACGTCTTCACACCGGGGGTGAACCACCTCGACGGCCAGGCGGCACTGGAATTCGTCCGCGAGCGCTACGCCTTCGTCGACGGCGACTTCCAGCGGGTCCGGAACCAGCAGACGTTCCTCCGCGCCATCCTCGCCCGGCTCACCAGCGACGGCGCCCTGCGCGACGTGACTGCGGTGCGGGCCTTGGTGAATTTCGCATCCGGCTACCTCACGGTGGACCAGGGCTTTGATCCTGTGGGCGTCGCGATCCTGGCCTACGGCATGCGCGACATCGACCCCAACGCCATTGTTTCGCTCACGCTTCCGACAGCCGGGGTGGGCACGGCACCAGGAGGGGCGTCCGTGGTGTTCCCGGACTATGGCGGGATCGCCCAGGTGGCGGCTGCCATGCGCGAAGGCCGGCTGCCCGAGTACGCGGGCGGGTAGTACGCCGGGGGTGATTGCTTGGCACCAGCTGGCGGGCACCAAGTGAAACGGCCCCCGGCTGTGCCAGGGGCCGTTTCACTTGGTGACTTAACTCCGAGTGGGGTCCGGGCGCAGCGGTGCGGGCCCCGGATCCGGGACGGGCAGCGGTCCGGGAGGTTCCGGCGTCGGGATGGGGCTGGGCCTGTCCGGTCCCGGGTGGCCGGGATGGGTGGGCTCCGGACTGAAGGGGTCCGGGCCTGGTTCCGGCGGGAACGGCTCTGGTTCGTGCACTGGCGGGATGGTCATGGAACTTCCCCTCTCACGCTGGGCGGGTACGCCTTTGCGTGATCAGGATACGCCTGCCCGCCATCAACGCTCTCTCACATCCTGCAGAAATTTCCCGAACGCTCTCTCACTCCGGCTGTGAGTGCGTTCTAGTCCGACCTGCTTCTAGGCCGGACGGCGCAGTCGGACCGGGCGGGAAACCGGCGCCTTGGCTGCTTCGCCGGCTTCCCGCATCAGCGGGACGGCGAAGCTCACCACCAGGCGGGCGTTGGCGTCGTCCGTGGACCTGATGGTCAGGCTTCTGGTGCCGGGCGGCAGGGACGGGGTGAATACCTGCAGGTTGCGGGAGCCGAGGCTGGCCGAGTCCCGGAACGTGTATTGCGTGCCCCAATGGTCTTCGATGGCAATCTCCGGGATGGCTCTCCCGGCAGCGGACTCCACGTGGATGTTGACCACCAGGCACGTGCTCCAGACTTCGACGGAGAGCACCGTGAACTCTGCGCCGGGTGTCAGGTGCAGGCCGTACGTGGGCGGCAGGAGCATCTTCCGGAGGATGCCTTTCGGAATCAGGTTTCGCATCTTCGCCCCCAATATCACTAAGAGTGCTTCCAATTAGCCCGCGATTAGGACGCCCTGTCAAGGTCCCTGCTCAGCCTCCTGCGGCAACCCGCACCAGCATGGCCAGGGACGCAGAGAAGTGGTCCCCGGCGGGGCCGGGGACCACCGTATCGGAAGGGTCGCCCGCAGACTGCCGATGCGCTGTCTGGCGCTGTGGCGTGCCGAAACGGCTAACCGCCCTAAGAGGCAGATGAAAAAGAACGCGTCCGGATCCTCCCGGTAATGCCGTTTTAGCACCCGGCGGAGGGCGGTTCAAGGGGTTCCGGCCGGTAACTTAGCGGCCCGTCCGGCCCGGCTGCTCCGTTGATCTATCACTTACAGTCGTTTTGCCCCCGGTTTAGGGACCATAAGTGATAGATCAACGGGGCGGGCGAGGGCTACCCCGGTAGCGAACGGCGGCCATTTTGTCCGCCCGGCTCTATATATTGAAGGCATGACCCAGACTCCGCTGCAGGATTCCGCCACTTCGTCCGCCGCTTCCTCCCCCGCGCCGCCAGTGGCCAAGAAGGTCCCGCACGAGCGGACGCACCACGGCGACACTTTTGTGGACAACTACGAGTGGCTGCGCGAGAAGGAATCCGCGGAAGTGGTTGAGCACCTGAAGGCCGAGAACGCCTACCAGGAGGCCGTCACCGCCCACCAGGAGCCGTTGCGCGAGGCCATCTTCCAGGAAATCAAGGGCCGCACACAGGAGACAGACCTGTCTGTCCCAAACCGCAAGGACGGCTGGTGGTACTTCAGCCGCTCGGTTGAGGGCAAGGAGTACGGCATCCAGTGCCGCGTCCGCGCCCAGGACACCGGCAACCCCGTGGCCGACTGGACTCCCCCCGCAGTGGAGGCCGGCGTCGAAATCCCCGGCGAGGAAGTGCTGCTGGACGGCAACATCGAGGCCGAAGGCAAGCCGTTCTTCTCGGTGGGCGGCTCGGCCGTCACGGTGGACGGGAACCTCTACGCCTACGCCGTGGACAACGCCGGCGACGAACGTTTCACCCTCCACATCAAGGACCTCCGCACCGGGGAACTCCTCCCGGACGTCATCGAGAACATCTTCTACGGCGTCAGCTTCTCCCCCGACGGCACCCGCATTTTCTACACTGTGGTGGACGATTCGTGGCGCCCGTACCAGGTCAAGTCCCACGTCCTGGGCACGCCGGTCACCGACGATGAGGTGATTTACCAGGAGGACGACGTCGCCATGTGGCTGGGCTTTGAGCTCTCCTCTGACAGGCGCCACCTCGTGCTGGGCATCGGCTGCTCCGAATACAGCGAGACCCGCCTGCTGCGTTTCGATGACCCGACGGCGGCCCTCACCACCGTGATCTCGCGGGACGAGCGCGTCCTCTACGAGGCCGAGCCGTTCCTGCTCACCGGTCCTGACGGCGAAAAATCAGAACGTATTCTGCTCACCCACAACCGCGGGGCCATCAACTCCATGGTCTCCCTGGTGGACCCCGCCGAACTCGCCAAGCCGTTGGCCGAGCAGCACTGGAGTACCGTCGTCGAGCATTCCGACGACGTCCGCGTCAACGGTGCCGGCGTCACCTCCACGCACCTGATTGTGTCCGTCCGCAAAGACACCATCGAACGCGTCCAGGTGATGGGACTGGCCGGCCTCGGTACGCCCGCGCAGGAAGCTCCGGTGGAACCGGCGTTCGACGAGGAGCTGTACACGGCCGGCGTCGGCGGTTCGGACTACGAGGCACCGGTGATCCGGCTGGGCTACACGTCCTACTTCACACCGTCGCGCGTCTACGATTTTGTGCTGCCCACCCCGGCGCAGCCCGCCGGCGAACTGCTGCTCCGCAAGGAAAGCCCGGTGCTGGGCGGCTACGACGGCAGCGACTACGTGGCCACCCGCGAATGGGCCGACGCCGCGGACGGCACCAGGATCCCCCTGTCTGTGCTGCGCCACAGGAGCGTCAAACAGGATTCGACGGCGGCGGGCCTGGTCTACGGGTACGGCTCCTACGAGCTGAGCATGGACCCCGGTTTCGGCATTGCCCGGCTGTCGCTGTTGGACCGCGGCGTGGTGTTTGTGATCGCGCACATCCGCGGCGGCGGCGAGCTGGGCCGACACTGGTATGAGGACGGCAAGAAGCTCGCCAAGAAGAACACCTTCACCGACTTTGTGGACGCCACGGACTGGCTGGCCAAGTCCGGGTGGGTGGATCCGTCCCGGATTGCGGCGCTCGGCGGTTCCGCAGGCGGTCTGCTGATGGGCGTAGTGGCCAACCTGGCACCGGAAAAGTACGCCGCGGTGGTGGCGCAGGTGCCGTTCGTGGATGCCCTCACCACCATCCTGGACCCGGAGCTTCCGCTGTCCGCCCTGGAATGGGAGGAATGGGGCAACCCCATTACCGACCCGGACGTGTATGCCTACATGAAGTCCTATTCACCGTACGAGAACGTGCGTTCCGTTGCGTACCCCAAGGTGGCCGCGGTGACGTCCTTTAACGACACCCGCGTCCTGTACGTGGAGCCGGCCAAGTGGGTCCAGGAGCTGCGGAACAAGACCACCGGCGCCGAGCCTGTGGTGATGAAGATCGAAATGGACGGCGGCCACGGCGGCGCGTCCGGGCGCTATGTCCAGTGGCGCGAGCGGGCGTGGGACTACGCGTTCATCGCCGACTCCCTCGGCGCCAACAACCTGCTGCCAGGGGCTGGCCTCAAGTAGCCATCGATTGCTCCGTAACCGCCGTTTTGAGGGTCCAAAAGGGCGCTTACGGAGCAATCGATCGGGATCCCGCGGGCCGCGATGGCAAGCCTGGGCCGGTCAGGTGTTGGGATTCTCTGCCAGCCACTTGGCCAAGGCTTTGAGGTTGCCCCGGAGCGACCAGCCCAGGATGAAACTCACCAGCCGGGCGGGCACCTTGTCCAGGAATCCCAACCCTGACCTGACCTCAATCAGCTCCGTCAGACGCGTGCCGCCGTCGACCGGTTCCAGCATGAACGTCACGGTGACGTCGCGCTTTCCTTCGACCGAGCGGGACACCATCCGCCGGGGTGGCTGGAAGTCCGTGTACTCGACGGTCCAGTCGGAGCGCTGTCCCATGTAGCTGCTCGTGCCCCGACCTCTGGTTCCCAACCTCACCGGGCCATCACCCACCTGCCCGGACGCAACGACAAACCGATCATAGACGGCGAGGTTTTCGAACCTGGACACGAAGTCAAAGACCTCCTGCTGCGGACGGGCAATGTGGACGCTTTCTTCTACGACTGGCATGGCAATGCTCCTTGGACGCGCCCAGAGTCGGCCCGGTGGGGGCAGCTGGGGCTGAATCCGGTGTCCGTCCTCAGGCGTCGCTGCTCCCGAGCTCCGGATGCTCAGCCAGCAGTTCGGCCAGTGTCTCGAGGTTGGCACGGACGGTCCTGGCCTGGGCTTGTTCCACGAACCGGTCGGCCAGTTTGCCGAACACCCCGCCCAGGCCAGAGGCCGCATCGATCCGGAAGTTCAGGCGCGTCCCGTCACCTTCAGGTTCCAGGACATGGGTGATAGTGAATTCCAGCTTTCCTTCCACCGAGCGGGATACAAGGCGGGTTGGAGGCTGGAATTCGATGACCTCGGTTGTCCAGTCGAATTTCCTGCCCACCACCTTGCTGGCGCCCTTGACCCGGGTGCCGACCGCAACAGGCTCGGTCCCGACCGTTTCGGCATGGACCGCCGAGGAGTCCCAGACCGGAATGTTTTCGCCCTTGGACAGGAAATTGAAGACTTCCTGTGGCGGGCGGGCAATGTAGACGTTTTCTTCCACGGTGGGCATCGGATTCTCCTTGGACACACCTGTTGCCAGCCCGGCTTGGCCGGCAGCTAGGCACAGGAAAAGTCTGTCCCCGGTGTCTGAGGCCGTCAATGGCTAGTCGTTTCCCTCACTGGGACCGGGCGCGCCATTCGTCCTCGAGGATCGCGTAGACCAGCTCAGTGGCCCACTGGCCTTTGTAGTGCCATTTGTCCACCAGCCTGGCTTCCAGCCGCATGCCCAGCCGTTCGCACAAGGCGGCGGAGGCGGTATTCAGGGCGTCGAGCTTTGCCTCGATCCGGTGCATCCCCAGCTCCCCGAACCCCAGCCTCAGCACCGCATCCGCGGCCTCGGCCCCGTAGCCCTTGCCCCTCGCTGCCGGCGCCAGGCTCCATCCGATTTCGCCCTGCCCGCTGCCCGGAAGCCATTTCAGCACCACTTCGCCGAGGAGTCCCGGGCCGTCCACGGCCTCGATGGCCAGGCATATCCAGTCGCCCTCCTTCTCGAAGACGAAGTTGGCGTACTTGCCCACGGACTCCATGCACTTGGTGTAGCTCTTGGCCTCCCCCGGCAGGAAGCGGGCCGTTTCGGGCAGCGAATGGTAGGCATGGAAGGCGTCCAGGTCCGCAGCTTCGAACCGGCGCAGGACCAACCGCTCGGTGCGGATGGGCAAAGTGATCTCAGGCATGGACTGAGGCTACCCCGCCGCCCGGTGATCGAGCTCGCCAAGATCCGGGTTTCGACGGGCTCAACCACCAACGACGGCGGCAGTTGCCTCTGCGATGGCGCGCTCCTCGTCGGTGGGCACCACCAACACCGGGATTGCGGACGCTGCCGTGGAAATCACCCGCGGTTCCCTGGACCGCTGACTGTTCAGGCCGGCGTCGAGCTCTATGCCCAGCGCATGCAGCCTGTCAGTCACGAGAGCGCGGAACTCGTGCGAGTTTTCGCCGATCCCCGCCGTGAACACGAGTGCCTTGGCACCACCGACGGCCACGTGGTAGCCGCCGATGTACTTTGCCAGCCGGTAGGACGTGACCGCGAGCGCCATCGAAGCCTTGGCGTCGCCGGCCTCTGACGCCTCCACCACCGAGCGCATGTCGTTGTTCCCGGCGAGCCCCTTCAGCCCCGATTCGCGGTTGAGCATGGTGTCGATGTCCTCCGATGTCCACCCGATCCGGCCGAGGAAGACCAGGATGGACGGATCGAGGTCGCCCGAGCGGGTGCCCATCACCAGGCCCTCCAACGGCGTGAAGCCCATGGACGTGTCCACCGATTGACCGCGGCGGATGGCCGTGACGGAAGCGCCGTTCCCCAGGTGGGCGATCACGCCGTCGAACTCGTCCACGGGCAGATCCAGCAGCACGGCGGCGCGTTGCGTGACGTACTCGTGCGAGGTGCCGTGGAAGCCATAGCGGCGGATGCCGTGGTTCGTGTAGAGCTCGTCGGGCACGGCGTAGCGCCAGGCGTGTTCGGGCAGGGTGCGGTGGAAAGCGGTGTCGAACACGGCCACCTGCGGCAGGTCCGGCCACTTCTTGCTGATGGCCCGGATGCCCAGGACGTTGGCGGGGTTGTGCAGCGGCGCCAGCGGGTTGAGTCGCTCGATGGCACGGGTGATCTCGTTGTCGATCAGCACCGGCTCGGCGAAGCGCTCACCGCCGTGCACCACTCGGTGGCCCACCGCCGCCAGGTCAAGGTCCCCGAGCTCGGCATGGATCGCGGCATCTACCAGTTCCAGCGCCTCCGCATGATCTCGGGGACCCTCGATTTCGCCGTCGCCATCACCGCCGTTGCCCATGCCGATCTTCTCGATCAGCCCTTCGGTCAGCACAATGCCGGCGGCCACGTCCCGGACCTGGTACTTGAGCGAGGACGAACCGGAATTGATAACGAGCACAAGCATGGGGCCTCCTGAAGCCTCGGTGCCGCGGGGCACAGCTGACGAGGGGTGGTGCCGGAGCCTGGTGCAGCGCTCCCTGGGATCCACTCTATAAGTTGCCCCCTGGGCACGTTGACTTGTAAATGATAATGATTCTCATTAGAGTGATCGGCATGCAAATCACTGTGATCAGCTCCCTGGACGCCCTGTGCCGCCAGCAAGCCTGCCAAGACGCGGCCGCGGCCAATCCCGGCGCCGTGGTGGTCCTGCACGACCTGTTGGAGAACGGCGTGGTCATCCGCAGGATCTCCAGCCAGTCCGGGCTTGTGGAGCGCACCGAGACGCAGCTGGAACACGGCTGCCTGAGCTGCACGGTACGGCTGGACCTCGTACCCACCATCGAGCGGCTGCTGGAACGCGGGGAGACCCAGGCCATCATCGGGCTCCCTCCGGCCGTGTCCGCGGAGGCGGCGATCGGGGCCCTGCGGCGTGGCCTTTCCCGCCCAGTGACGATTGATTCCACTGTCCTTGCCTGCGCCCCTGACACGCTGGAGGACCATATTTGGGACCACCACACCCTGTTTGAGTCCGGGTTCACGCCGGTCCCGGAGGACCAGCGCACTGCGGGTGAATTCCTCATCGGCGAGCTGTCGTTCAATGACACCGTCCTGCTGGCGGAGGTGGACCTGTTTCCGGCCGACCCCGCCCTGCGTGTTCGCGGCGTGCAACTGGTCAGGGAACTGGCCCCTCACGCTGACGTGGCGGAAAACGCCCGCCTCATCCGCCCGGGCCGCCACAACTACCACGACGCCCTGAGCCGGACGGTCCCCGGTTCGGTGCGGATCCCGGCGTCGTCCTCAACATCACCGTTCACTACCGTCACCCACCGGGCCCAACGGCCGCTGCACCCTGAGCGGTTCCGGCACGCCCTGGCGTCCCTCGCGGAAGGGTGCTGCTGGTTGCGGGGACGCCTGTGGATCGCCGCCGCACCGCAGTGCCGGATCGCCATCCAGGGCATCGGCCCGCGTGTCTGGCTCGAAAATACCGGACCGTGGCTGGCAGACCAGGACGCCGGTGCGGCGCCCGATCCCCTCAACCATGTGGACGCCCGCCTGGACTGGCATCCGGAACACGGGGACCGCGGAAGCGTGCTGGCCGCGACCGGAGAGGATATGGACCCGGCGGAAATTGCGCAGCTGCTCTCCGCCTGCGAACTCACCGACGCGGAAATGGAGGCCGGGTTCGTCGGACTGACCGACCCGTTCCAGCTCGACCCCGCCCCGTCCTGAACGGCCCACCAACCGCCACCAACAACAAGGAGCAATCCCATGAAAGTCAGAAATTCCCTCCGCGCCCTGAAGAAGGTTCCCGGCGCCCAGATCGTCCGACGCCGGGGCCGCACCTTTGTGATCAACAAAAAGAATCCGCGGATGAAGGCCCGTCAAGGCTGAGGCTGCAGCCCCGCTCACCCCGCGCCTGCCGTTGCGTCAGCCGCGGCAGGCGCCTAGAGTCGGCGGACACGTTGCACTATGCAGAGAGGGACTTCCATGCCGAACGACACCACTCAGCCCGACAACACCGAACCTGAGACCGCAGAACCCGCCCCCGGCACCAAGGACCCCACCGGCGTCGAGGGTTCCAACCCGGCCCTGGACGACACCGGAAGCCCCAAGGTCGACGAGGTGGGCGAGGCTGCCGAGCAGCCCAAGGATCCGCAGAACCTGGACCTCACGCCCGAAGGACTCTCCGACGAGCCCGCCAAGGAAGAGGACTCGGACAGCCTGGCCAAGCCGGAAAACAGCTAACCACCGTCCCTACGAGGCCGGCACCTGCGCCTGGATGGCGGTGATGGCCACCGTGTTCACGATGTCCTCCACGGTGCAGCCGCGCGAGAGGTCGTTGACCGGCTTGCGCAGGCCCTGCAGGACAGGCCCGACGGCGACCGCCCCCGAGCTCTGCTGCACCGCCTTGTACGTGTTGTTGCCGGTGTTCAGGTCCGGGAAGATGAACACGGTCGCCTGGCCTGCCACCGACGAGCCGGGCATTTTGGAGGCCGCGATGGAAGCGTCCACGGCGGCGTCGTACTGGATGGGGCCTTCGACGGCGAGATCCGGGCGGCGTTCACGCACCAGTTCGGTGGCCTGCCGGACTTCGTCCACGGCCTCGCCGGAGCCCGAGCCACCGGTGGAGTAGGACAGCATGGCCACGCGCGGCTCCACCCCGAACTGCACCGCGGTTTCGGCCGAGGCGAGGGCGATGTCCGCGAGCTGCTCCACGTTGGGATCGGGGTTCACCGCGCAGTCGCCATAGACCAGCACCCGGTCCGGCATGAGCATCAGGAACACGGAGGACACGATCTTCACGCCGTCGCGCGTTTTGACGAACTCCAGCGCCGGGCGGATGGTGTGCGCGGTCGTGTGGGCGGCGCCGGACACCATGCCGTCCACCACTCCGAGCTGGACCATCATGGTGCCGAAGTAGCTGCCGTCCTGCATGATTTCCAGGGCTTTGGGCAGGTCCACGCCCTTGTGCGCGCGCAGCTCGGCGTACTTCTCCGCGAACCCCTGCCGCAGTTCCGAGGTGGCCGGGTCCACGATGTTGATCCCGGCGAGGTCGATGCCGTTGGCCGCCGCCAGCTCCCGGACCTGCGAATCCGGTCCCAGCAGGGTGAGGTCGCAGACGTCGCGGCGGTGCAGGATTTCGGCGGCCTGCAGGATCCGGACGTCAGTTCCCTCCGGCAGCACCACGTGCCGGCGCTGCCCCCTGGCCCGTTCGATGAGGTCGTGCAGGAACCGCAGCGGGGTCATCCGCTCCAGTCGCGGCAGGTGGAGGCGTTCCACCAGCTCGGTCTCGTCCACACGCCTGGACCACAGGCCCAGGGCGGAGGCCACCTTGCGGCGGTGCCCGGACCAGATCTCGCTGCGGACCTCGGAGACCCGCTTGGCGGTGGTGTAGGTGTCCTGGCTGGCGGCAAACACGGGGAACGGCGCCTGCGCCAGGAGCGGGTAGATGTTGGCGTCGGGGGACAGCCCGCCGGTCAGGATCAGCGCGGACGGCACCGGGAATTCCGGCGAGAACGACGACGCCAGGCAGGCCACCATCACGTCCGCACGGTCGCCGGGAACGATCACCAGGGCGCCCTCGTCCAGCACGTTCAGGAAGTTGCCCACGTTCATGGCCGCCACCTTGATGTCCCGGACGTCGCGTTCCATGTCCGCGAGGCCGGCGATCTGGCGTACACCCAGCGCCGTGGCAACCTCGCCGGTGGTGGGCCGGGCGATCTCCTCCAGCTCCGGCAGGACGTACACGGGCCGGTTGGATGCGCCCGGTTTGATGGCGGCCGCGATTTCCTCCATCAGGTCCGGGTCCGCGCGGTTCACCATGATGGCCAGCAGCGTGCACTTTTCCGCCACCAGTTCCTTGCGGGCAACCTCGACGGCGGCCGCGGCCTCCGCGACGCTGAGCCCCTTTGCGCCCACCACGGCAACCACCGGCGCGGCCAGGTTGTTGGCCAGGCGGGCGTTGAGGTCAAACTCGACGGCGGCGTCCTGGCCGGTGAGGTCCGTCCCCTCCACGATCACCACGTCGCAATGCTTGGCAATCTCGGCGAAGATCTCCACGCAGCGCGCATCGATGTCGGCGCGTTTTCCGTCTGCCAGGAGGGCACGCACTTCGGTGGACGTCAGGCCCCCACGGCAACGGTCGTCGTCGAGCGCGAAGCGTGATTTCATCAGCGCCACCATGGGGTCACTGGCGGCGTCCGGGCCGTGGACCACCGGTTTGAAGAAGCCGATCCGGTCCGCGTGCCGGTGGAGCGTGTCCGCGAGGCCCAGGGCCACGAGCGATTTGCCCGACCCCGGGGTGGTCGCGCTGACGTAGATGCCTTTGGCCATGGTCCGCCCTTTGCTGTGCGTGGTGCCGGTCCCTCCATCCTTGCACTTCCGTGCCGGGGGTCCCACCGGTCGGGGGTACCCACAGACCGGTCTGCCCTTGACACCGGACCCGCATATGGGATTACCTAATGAACATTCGGTATATAAAGCTGGAGGCAATGACGCATGGCTGAAGCAGCACTCTCCGGGGCCACCCACCCCATCCTGGAAAACGACTACGCCTCCGAATGGATGGGCATCGAAGTCCTCGCCGTCAGCGACGGGCACGCCACCATCCGCATGACACTCCGGCAGGAAATGCTCAACGGGTTCGGTATGGCCCATGGCGGAATGATCTTCGCCTTCGCCGATTCCGCGTTCGCCCTTGCCTGCAATCCGGTCAATCCCACCCCCGAAGAGGCCGACAGCATCACCGTTGCCGCCGGCGTCGACATCAACTTCCTCAAGCCGGCCTACCGCGGCCAGGTGATCACCGCCGTCGCGGACCGCCGGTCCAGCTCAGGGCGCAGCGGGCTGTACGACATCCAGATTTTCGCGGCCGACGCCGATACGCTGCACGGTGCCCAGCCCGATTCGTTACCCAGCTCCGGCAACCCGGGGGAACTCATCGCCGAGTTCCGCGGACGCAGCCGCACCATTCCCAAGAAGTAGGAAACCATGACCCTCCACGCCCCCGAAACCCCCATGCCGCAGTCGACGTCCCAGGGCACAGATCCCATCCTGGACCGCGAGGAAACCATCTCCCGCGACGAACTCGAGGCCATCCAGCTCGCCCGCCTGCAGCACACCGTGGCCTACGCCTACGACCGCGTGCCGCTCTACAAGCGCAAATTCGACGACGCCGGCATCCACCCCACGGACCTGCGCGAACTGAGCGACCTCGGCAACTTCCCGTTCACCACCAAGGAAGACCTGCGCGCCGAGTACCCGTTCGGCATGTTCGCCGTGCCGCAGAGCGAAGTAGCCCGCATCCACGCGAGCTCGGGCACCACAGGCCGGCCCACCGTCGTCGGCTACACCAAGCAGGACCTGGCCGACTGGGCCAAACTGGTGGCGCGCTGCCTCCGTGCGTCAGGCGTCCGGCCCGGCATGAAGGTCCACAACGCCTACGGTTACGGCCTGTTCACGGGCGGCCTGGGCGCGCACGCCGGCGCTGAAGCGCTGGGTTGCACCGTCATCCCGATGTCCGGCGGGCAGACCGAACGGCAGATCCAGCTCATCCAGGACTTCCAGCCGGACGCCATCCTGGCCACGCCCACGTACCTGCTCACCATCGCCGACGCCATGGCCCACATGGGCATCGACCCGACGTCGACCTCGCTCAAGTACGCGGTCCTGGGCGCCGAGCCGTGGACGCAGGAGATGCGGCACGAACTCGAAGTCACCATGAACATCAAGGCCTGCGACATCTACGGCCTGTCCGAAGTGATGGGCCCGGGCGTCGCCGGCGAGGCCGTGGAAACCCAGGACGGCAGCCACATCTGGGAGGACCACTTCCGCCCGGAAATCATCGACGCCTTCAACCCCGTCGTGGGCAAGGAAAACGTCCTGCGCGACGGCGAGCACGGCGAACTGGTCTTCACCTCGCTCACCAAGGAAGCCCTGCCGATCATCCGCTACCGCACCAAGGACCTCACCCGCCTGCTGCCCGGCACCGCCCGCCCCGCGCACCGCCGGATGGGCCGCATCACCGGCCGCAGCGACGACATGATCATCCTCCGCGGCGTGAACCTGTTCCCGTCCCAGATCGAGGAAATCGCGCTGCGCATCCCCGAACTCAGCCCCCACTTCCAGCTCGAACTCACTCGCCCGGAAGGGCAGCGGATGGACCAGCTGACGGTCAAGATCGAACGCCGGGACGCGGTGACAGTTGAGCAGAGCACGACGGCGGCGCGCACGCTGCAGGAGCAGATCAAGATCCATGTGGGTTCTTCGTGCGCCGTTGACGTGGTGGCGCCGGGTTCACTGGAGCGGTCAAACGGCAAGCTGCGCCGGATCTACGACCTCCGTCCCAAGGCGTAGCGCGAACGGACACTTGAGGCCCCGGCTGCGCCGCTGCAGGGATTACCGAACGTTCATGGGAAAATAGCCGGTATGCCCACTACAGCAGTCCCCAGCAAGCGCGGCCGTCCCGGTTACGACCAGCAGTCGGTGCTGCTCATCGCCGTCGACGTCTTCAACCGGCACGGCTATGACGCCACGTCCATGGGCATCCTCGCCGAGAACCTGGGCATCTCGAAATCGGCCATCTACCACCATGTGCCGTCCAAGGGCGACCTCCTGAAGCTCGCCCTTGACCATGCGCTCGGCGGCCTGGAATCAATCCTCGAACAGCCCGGGGCGCAAAGCGGCGCGGCGGACGCGCGGCTGGAATTTGTCCTGCGGCAGACCGTGGCCGTCCTGGTGGAGCGGCTGCCGTTTGTCACGCTGCTTCTGCGGTTGCGGGGCAACACTGACATTGAGCGCGACGCCCTGGAACGCCGTCGCGCGTTTGATCACGAGGTGGCCGCCCTGATTTCCGCAGCCCGCGACGAAGGCTCGCTGCGCCAGGACATCGATCCGCGCACCGTCACGCGGCTGCTGTTCGGCACCATCAACTCAATCGTGGAATGGTACAAACCGGGCGGCTCCCTCACGCCGGAAAAACTGGCCGACGACGTCATCACCATCGCGTTCGACGGGCTCCACGCCAAGGCCTAGCATGAGGCATCGCCATCAAGCTGTCCGAGGTCCTCTTTGGCACTTTCGGTAAACTCCGTTACCAGCCCACCGCCAAACGGGTCCGCGCCCTGACCGGCGGGAACGCCGTCGTCGACACATTCCATGCCCTGCTGGTCTGGGAACCCCAGCGCATCACCCCCGTCTTCGCGGTCCCCGCGAGCCCTACCTCCACCGGGAGCCCCATGCTCCCGGTGCGCTACTACCTTCCCCCGGCCGACGTCCGGCTTGACCTGATGGAAGCCAGCGCCAAACGGACGGTGTGCCCGTACAAAGGCACCGCCAGCTACTGGTCCTACCCGCAAGCCGAGAACGGGAAGAACATCGCCTGGGCGTACACCCGGACCTTCCGCGACGCCGGCCAGATCCACGGGCTGGTGAGTTTTTACAACGAGAGGGTGGACATCACGGTGGACGGCGTCCTGCAGGAGCGTCCGGTCACACCATGGTCCAAACAGCCGCCCAGCGAGCGCTGACTCTCGCGCGCCGGCGGGGGGCACACAGCACTGGCCTGCCGGTCCCGTCCACGGCTACGGTAGGAAGGAAGAGCCAGCGTCCGCGGGGAGGTTGCCCATGAAGCCGTCAGCCAGTCCATCGCGCCGTTCAGCCAGTCTCCGGGCAGCGCCGTGGGGCGTCCTGACGGCCGTCCTGCTGGCCGTTGCGGCATGCACGGGTTCTCCCGTTCCGCCGGCGCCCAGTGAATCGACTCCGGGCGCCTCATCAGCCGCGGCCACGCCGGGCAGCACCGGCTCCCCCAGCGCCGAGGCCCCCGCCGCCCCCGACGTAACGGGCGGCATCACGGAGATTGTGGAAAACCTGTCCCCTTCGGTCGTCACCATCTTCACCGACGGCGGGCTGGGCAGCGGCGTGGTCTACTCCGAGGACGGGCTGATCCTCACCAATGAGCACGTCATCCGCGGCCAAACCGAACTTGAGGTGGCCTTCGCGGATGGCCAGCGCGTTTCCGGCACAGTCAAAGCCACTGACCCCGTGACGGACCTTGCCCTTGTCCAGGCGGACCGGACCGGCCTGCCCAAACCGGTGTACCAGACCTCGCTGCCCAAGGTGGGCGAGGGGGCCGTCGTCCTCGGTTCGCCGCTGGGCTTCGAAAACACGGCCACCGCGGGGATCATCTCCGGCCTGCACCGCTCCATCCCCGGTTCGGCGCAGAACAGCCTGTCGCTGGTGGACCTGATCCAGACTGATGCGCCCATCAGCCCCGGCAATTCGGGCGGAGCGCTGATCAACATGCGCGGCGAAGTGGTGGGCATCAGCGAGGCCTACATTCCACCGTCGTCCGGTGCCGTAGCCCTGGGCTTCGCGATTCCGGCGGCCACCGCCGTCGAGGTGGCCGAGGAGTTGCTGGCGGACGGTTCAGCCGAGCACGCCTACGTGGGGCTCACCCCGGGCGAACTGACCCGGCAGATCGCCGAACAACTGGGCACCGACGCGAGCACCGGCGTCGTGGTTTTGAGCGTTGACGATGACGGCCCCGCCGGAACTGCGGGGATCCGTCCGGGTGATGTGCTGGAGTCGATGGAAGGCGTGGACCTCACTGCGCCGGAGAAGCTGCTGGCCGAGCTCAGGAACCGCAACCCGGGCGACACCGTAGGATTCAAGGTCAAGCGTGGCGGGCAGAGCGTGGACATCAAGGTGGAACTCACCGAACGGCCGGTGGCCCCGTAAACCCAGTACCCGTAAGCCCCAACAGTAGGAAGGCTGGTCATGACGGACCACAAAGATGCAGATCCCGGATTCATCGTTCCCGACCCCTCAGCCCTGCGGGAGGACCTGCCGGGCGACGCCGGCGACGAGGCGAACGTCATCCGCTTCAGCGAGGAGCAGGCGCTGATTGAGGAGCAGGCCCACGGCATCCGCCCGGACACGTACAGCATCCCGCCCGGCGGGCCCACCATGGAGGAAGCCCGCGGCAACATGGACCTCACCGACACCGGCACCGAACCATCGGATGACAGCAGCGACGACGGCCTGCACGGCGGCGCCGAAGCCTGAGCCGATTAACGAGGCAGAAGGGGAGCCCCCGTTCGCTGGGACGCCCCTCCTGCAGTCTGGTGTGCGGTCTGGCAGCCGCCGCGCATGGTCAGAGCTGGTATTCGACCTGCATGCCCAACGTCTCGTGAACGCAGAGGATGTTGTGCTCCGTGTCCATGAACCAGGCGCATTTCTCGGAGTCCGTGGTGCAGATGTGGTTCTCGGTCTTGAGGTTGGGCAGGTCATAATCCTGGAAACGGACGCCCCTGGCCTCCATGTCCTGCACGATCCGCTCAATGTTGCGCACCTCAAAACTGAGGGCGGTGTGCTCGGAGTGCTTCCCGTCCGAGACCGGCAACAACTGCAGCATCGGGCCGCCGTCGCTACCGAGTAATTCGCTTCCATTGTCTGTCATTCCGCGGTGCGGGAGGCCCAGTTTTTCGGTGTAGAAACTGTGGGCGCGCGCTGCGTCATCGACGGGCAGGATGGTTGTGGCTGTGCTCAGGGCTAGGTTCATTTGGCCACCTCCTACGGAGGAAATTTTACGCCGCAGCAACCCGGAAAGATCCAAACGCTCTCTCACATAATGCGGGAAAACCCTCGACGCTCTCTCACTTTCCTCAAGAAAGTGCGAGAGCGTCGCCGGAAACCTTACATTAAATGAGAGAGCGTCCGGGGTGGGGCTACTTTTCGACGAGGGTGAGGACGTCGTAGGTGGCCACGATCTCGTCGTTCTGGTTGGTCAGGAGCGCGTCCCAGGCCACCTCGCCGTACTCGTCGGTTTCGCGCGGCGTGATCTTCTTGGCCGTCAGGGTGACCCGGATGGAATCCCCGGCCGCCACAGGCGTGATGAAGCGGAGGTTCTCCAGGCCGTAGTTGGCAAGGACCGGGCCCGGTGCCGGTTCCACAAACAGCCCGGCGGCCCAGCTCAGCAGCAGGTACCCGTGCGCCACGATGCCAGGGAAGAACGGGTTGGCTTCGGCCGCTTCCTGGTTGGTGTGGGCATAGAAGGTGTCGCCGGTGGAGTTGGCGAACTTCGTGATTTCCTCCAGCGAGACCTCACGCAGCTCCGAGCGGATGGCGTCGCCAATGTGCAGCGTGGCCAGGGATTTCCGGAACGGGTGCGTTCCCTCGGTCTCCACGGTGAAGTTCCGGTCCGCCCCGGTGTGCCAGAGGCCGGTGACGGCGGTGAGCATGTTGGGCGAGCCCTGGATGGCGGTGCGCTGCATGTGGTGCATGACCGAGCGGATGCCGCCCAGCTCCTCGCCGCCGCCGGCACGGCCTGGCCCGCCGTGGACCAGGTGCGGGACGGGCGAACCGTGGCCGGTGGAGCTGCGGGCGTCCTCGCGGTTGAGCATCAGGACACGGCCGTGGTGGGCGGCGATCCCGGTGACGAGTTCGCGGGCTACGGCCGGATCGTTGGTGCACACCGAAGCCACGAGGGAGCCGCCGCCCCGGGCGGCGAGGCGGACGGCGTCGGGCAGGTCCTTGTATCCGATCACGGAGGCTACCGGGCCGAACGCCTCCAGCGAGTGGATCGCGTCAGTCTCCGCGTCAGCCCAGCTCAGCACCACCGGCGACATAAAGGCGCCCGCGTCGACCACGCCCGTGGCGCCGCCGGCAGAGGTGACCGACGGCGAATCCAGCGTCCCGTACGCAAGCTCACCGCCGGCGTCGAGCATTGACTGCACCGCGGCGCGGACGTCGGCGAGCTGTTCGAGCGACGCCAAAGCGCCCATGGTGACGCCGTCGGCGCGCGGATCCCCCAGCACCACACGCTCATCCACGCGCCTGCCGATCGCGGCGATCACCGCCGGCACCAGCTCCTGCGGGACGATGGCGCGGCGGATGGACGTGCACTTCTGGCCCGCCTTGACCGTCATTTCGGTGACCACTGACTTGATGAAAGCGTCGAATTCCGGGGTGCCCTCCACTGCGTCCGGGCCAAGGATGGCGGCGTTGAGGGAGTCCGTTTCGGACGTGAACCGGACGCCGCCCTGCACCACGTTGGGATGCGATTTCAGGGACAGCGCGGTGGACGCGGAGCCGGTGAAGGCCACCAGGTCGCGGTAGTCCAGCACGTCCAGGAGGCCGCGGACAGAGCCGGAAATCAGCTGCAGCGAGCCCTTCGGCAGGATGTTGGATTCGATGATCGCCTTCACCACGGCCGCGGCCACATACCCGGTGGGGGTGGCCGGCTTGACGATGGTGGGGACGCCGGCGAGGAAGGCGGGCGCGAGTTTCTCCAGCATGCCCCAGACCGGGAAGTTGAACGCGTTGATCTGCACGGCGACGCCGGGGATGCGCGTGTAGATGTGCTCGGCCACGAACGAGCCGTCCTTGGACAGCACCTCCATGGGACCGTCCACCACCACCTGCGAATTGGGCAGTTCGCGCCGGCCCTTGGAGCCGAACGTGAAGAGGACGCCGATGCCGCCGTCGATGTCGATCATCGAGTCGATCTTTGTGGCACCGGTCTGGGCCGAAAAAGCATAAAAGTGCTCGCGCCGGGCGTTCAGGTACTGCGCCAACTCCTTGAGCTTGAGCGCGCGCTGGTGGAAGGTCAGCTTGCCCAGTTCCGCCTGTCCCGTGGTGCGGCCGTAATCCACGACGGCGGCAAGGTCCAGGCCGTCCGTGCTCACCCTGGCCAGGACTTCGCCGGTGCTCGCATCCCGCACGGGGACAGCGGACGCTGCCGCACCGGCGTCGGGGGTCCACCAGGAATCCTGCACAAAACTGGGAACGGTCTGGACGGTGTCGACTGTGGTTTCTGCAGTGGTGGTCATCGTTGACGGGTCCTTCCAAGGCGGGGACAAAACGCGGCCAGGGCTTTACTGACCGTCCGTTCGGTAATATGTCTACAGTACATGACTGTGCCGTGCCGCACACTGGAAGTCCAGCCTCGCCAAAGGAGACCTATGACCGCCCTATCCCCCGACGCCGCTGCGCCGGACACCACCCCGTGGAAGATCGTTCTCGGCGAGCTCGACGAGAAGATGGGCGTGAAAATCCTGGAGGAATCGGTCGAGCGCGTGGTGGCGACGATGCCGGTGGAGGGCAACAGGCAGTCGTTCGGGTTGCTGCACGGCGGCGCGTCCCTCGCGGTGGGCGAGGCTGTGGGCTCCTGGGCGGCCGTGATCCACGCCAGCACGTTGGGGAAAACTGCCGTGGGGGTGGACGTCTCCGCGACGCACCACCGCTCCGCGCGCGAGGGCAAGATCACCATCACCGCCACGCCCATCTACCTCGGCGGCACCCTGACCACGCACGAGGTCCTCATCACCAACGACGCCGGCCAGCGCCTCTGCACGCTTCGCATCACCAACCTGCTGATGAAGCCGAAGAAGTAGCCGCCGCCTCCTCCGGTTGATCTATCACGTAGCGTCGCCATTCCAGGCTGATGACGACGTTTAGTGATAGATCATCGGGGGGTGGGGCGTTGCCGCTTCCGCCGCCACTTCGCCAGCACCAGGAACACACCGCCGACGGCGAGCGCACCAGCGGCCAGGCCGGCGAACAGGATCAGCCCGGATGCGCCGGTGTTGGCCAGGTTAGCGGCCCGGTCGTCACCCAGCGGACGTACGACGGCGGCGCTGTCACGTTTTGGGGGCAGCGCAGCGTTCGTGGCTGGCACCGCAGCCGGGGGCGAGGATTGCGGGGCTGGCTGGGAGGGCTGGTTGACCGGGGCGAAGTCGAAGGCCGCGGCACCGGATGTGCTGAATCCGTTGACCGTTTCGGCCGTGAAACGCAGCGGGCCGGCCACCGCGGGGGCAGTAAAGGACCACGCACCGCCAGCATCCACGGGAACCTCAAGAGGCGCCTGCCCACTCACGGTGATCCTGACCTTCGAACCCGCCGCGACAGCCGACGCCGGAGCCGCGGCCACCATGCCGGTGACGGTCTGGCCGGCGTCGAACGTTGCCCCCGGCGCGGGCGACGTCACCGCCGGCTTGTTGAGGAAGAGTTCCAGCTGGTAGCCGGGCAACACCGCCAATGAGTCCTGCAGCGTGGCGGCCACGGCGAAGTTCTTGACGAAGTTGCCATTCGCATCGGGCGTATCCCCGGCCGAGTGTGTGCCCACCGCGTAGTTGCCGCTGACCCAGGGCCCGCCGGAATCGCCGCCGCTGGACTGGACATCGAAGGACAGGAAACCGTTGAAGGCCCGCAGGTCTGCGGGGGCCGAGGTGATGCCCTGGACCACGTAGATCCCCACCTCATCGATGGTTCCACAGGACCATGCTGACGTACGGCCGGAGCGGCAGACCGGCTGGCCCACAACCGGGGCAGCCGTTCCGATGATATTAACGTCCGGACCCGGCTCTGACGGATCGCCCCACGTACTGGCGGCGGGCAGTGGGTCCAGATCCGCGCGGAGTTCCTCAATAACGGCGATGTCCGTTCCGACGTTGCCGGGGTTGGTCAGGTCCAACGGACGCAGGACAGTGGAGTTACCAGGTCCGCCGAACTGGCTGAAACCAAACTTTCCGAGCAGCCCGGCAGGCACTCCCTGGAATTGAAGCGTGGCCGTCTCCGCGTCGCCGTCAGCGCTGCAGTGGCCGGCCGTGAGCACTGCGGGGAGGCCTGCGGGGTCAAAGGCCGAGAAACCTGTGGAACAGATAATGCCGTTGTCAGCGGCGTAACCCAAACCTCCGGGGACGTCGGCCTGCGGCGCGAGCGGTGCCCCGGCGTCGAGCTGCACGTTGGCGTAGCGGGCCACAAACTCGGCGGGCGAGATCTTGCCGTCCGAGTTTGGGCTGGTGAGGCTCGAATTTCCGGCATCCTCGGCCGAATCAGGCACTGTGGCCTCGGACCCGTTGATTCCGCCGGTGCGAACTACGAACCTGCTCCCGGTGTACGCCACGGCCTGCAACCCGGCCGCGCCCACGTCGCGGAGGTACGCCTGGTACAGCTCCTGGGTGCTCCGGGCCAGTTCGGTGCCGGTCGCCGGAGAACCAGTCGACTGAGTTCCTGTCGCGGCCGGCGCGTCAGTTCCGTCAGCAGGAGCGTCCGACGGCGGTGCGGCGGGAGTCGTTTCAAGGGTCACGGCCGGGATGGTCGCGCTGAGCCGTGCCACCTCCGCTTCCAGCTCGGCCCCGGTGCCGGCAACCAGAATGCGGCCATCGTGGATCCGTGTTCCGAGGTAGCCGGGGATACCCTGCAGGGCCGCCACAACGTCCGCGGCCTGTTTGCCCAGCTGGCCCGCGGCCGCAAACTCGTCGGGGGTGAGGCCAAGATCGCGGAGGGCAGCTTCCCGAAGGCCTGCCTCGCCGGGGTGCGCGTCACCGCCCCCGGATCCATCCGCCGTCAGGCTTTCCGCAGCGTCCGGCGACGCAGCGTCCGCCGACACGACGGCCGCCGACACGACGGCCGGCGA
Organism: Pseudarthrobacter sp.; assembly: GCF_036675385.1. Taxonomy (NCBI): domain Bacteria; kingdom Bacillati; phylum Actinomycetota; class Actinomycetes; order Micrococcales; family Micrococcaceae; genus Pseudarthrobacter; species Pseudarthrobacter sp. The sequence goes on from NZ_JAKFFD010000224.1 coordinate 30,746, forward strand.
CGCAACGGCCGGCGAAGCAGCCGGCGGCGGCTCAACGGCCGGCTGCTCAACAGCCCAGGCCGGCACGGCCCCGAGCCCCACGGAAAGTGCCACTCCGGCAGCCGCTGCCGCTGCAAATACGCGTTTCAAACTGTGTGCCATCGCTTTCGTTCTACTCATCTGTATCGCTCCGCCGTGCCATGTACGCGGCCGCCACCGCGGCCAGACACAAGACTGCCCCGCCCACCATGAGGAAGATCTGGCCCGGGAGCCACTCGCCGTCGACGGTCCCGTCGCCGAGCCCGAAGTTCTCCTCCGTGGTCCCGAAATCTGAAGCCAGGACGGCCCAGAACGGCCCGGCGACAAGCATCACCACTCCCGCCACCGCGAGCGAGGCCGCCACATACTTCACGGAACTCATGGCGCCACCCGGCTGCCGAGCAGGCTCAGGACGGCGCCCAGTTCGGCCTCGGACAGGCCGTTGCGCAGCAGGAAGGTGCGGGTGTCCAGCTCCCGGACAAACTCCACCACGGCCTGGCCGCGCCGCTCCAGCAGGGGTGTCAGTTCGGCGTCGTCAATGTGGCGTTCGCCAGCATGGGGCGGGCCGTGCGTCCGGAAGCGTTCGTTGATGCCTCGGGAGGCTTTGGCGTAGCCGTCTGCAATGAGCTGGTCCGGGTCGCCGGCGAGGTCCTGCAGCATGGCCGCCACCATGCCGCTCCGGTCCCGTCCCGCCGCGCAGTGAATGACGACGGCACCGGCCTCGGCTGCCGCGACAGCGCGGAACACCGTCACGAACTTCTCCGGGTAGAGCCGGACGTTGTGCAGATAATGGGCGGGATCATTGAGGTACGGTCCGCAGACGGCGGTGAACCGCGGATCATCGGGTTCTTCAGTAGGTGCGGCGACGATCGTGACGCCGGACCAGGCCGTTTCGGTCACCGCAGGGTCGGTGTCCCGGCGCTGCGCTTCACGGGAGTTACGGAGATCAATCACCGTGCGGACGCCGTCGTCGTACGCCTGCCGCCAACCTGCCTCGGTGAGCCATTCGCGGCGCCCCATCCGGTAAACGCGGCCGGCAACGTGCCAGGCATTCACGGCTCCGTCCCAGCTCACGGCTCCCCCTGTCGTCTCCACCCGGACAGCTAACCACACAGCCGCCACCGCCCGCACGCGATGGGCAGGTACCGGACAGTGTAGCGGCGCCGGAAAATCGAGTACTCCGGGCCCGTGACCTGCCTTTGAGCGAGGGCGTACGGTGGCTGTTACATGCCTGTGTTATTTATTCAAATAGATAATCAAAAGGGGAAAATTCAATGGCACGTTCTGGAATACGACGTCGGCGCTCGGCTATTGCGGCCGGCCTCGCCACCATGGCAATGGCTTTGGGCTTCACGGTCATCCCGGCCGAAGCGGCGACCACGCAACGAATCGACTATGTGGCGCTGGGCGATTCCTACGCCGCGGGAGTAGGCGCGGCCCCTTATACGGACCCCACCTGCGATCTAAGCCGTAAGGGGTACCCTGTGATCGCTGACAATCTCCGCAACGTGGAACTTACGGCAAACGCAGCTTGTTCGGGTTGGAAAACTTTCCAGGTCAGGGATGCTGCGCTCCTGAAGGTCACTGGTGACACCGACATTGTGACGGTGACGGCCGGCGGGAACGATCTCGAGTCCATCGCCATCCTGATGGCCTGCGTGCCTGCACCGGAATCGGTGGAGTGCGCCACCGCTCAAGGGGTCGCGATAGCAAAACTGACTGACGGCAGCCTCGCCACGGGCCTGGGAGAAATCGTGGCGGCCATCAAGTCCAAGTCGCCTACTGCCAAGGTGGTCTTCACCGGATACCCCTTGCTGTTCGACCCTGCCCACCCGTTCGCCGGGGTGGCAAATCCCTTGGCCGGAGTACTGAATCAGGTCATCGCAGGCGTGGCAGGAGGGACCGGGTCCACATACGTCAACGTCGCGCCCGCTTTCACCGGCCACGGCATTGGCTCGGCGGCTCCCTGGATCAACTACAACCCGGCAAATCCGCTCGATAGTGCCAACTTCCACCCCAACGGTGAAGGCTATCGACACGGATACTTTGCATCCTTGGCCAGCCAGGATGCCTTCGTTGTGACGGCGCCTTAGCTCCACCCCGTACGATCTGCTCGCCAAGCATCGCTAGCGGTGCTTGGCGAGCCTGTGCTCCAGCCCGTTCCGGACCATGGGCCACTCGTGCTCCAGGATTGAAAACACCACGGTGTCGCGCAGGACGCCGTCGCTGGTCCGCCGGTGGCTGCGCAGCACGCCGTCCTGCTTTGCACCCAGCCTGGCGATGGCCTCCCTGGATTGGTGGTTCAGCCAGTGCGTACAAAACTCCACGGCCACGCAGCCCAGTGTTTCGAACGCGTGCCGCAACAGCAACAGCTTGGAGTCAGGGTTCGTGCCGGTGCCGTGGACCGACGCGGCGTTCCACGTGTAGCCGACCTCCACACGGGGCGTGCCGGCGTCGATATTGCAGTAAGTGGTCATGCCGATGATCCGGCCCGGGCCGCCGGTGGCAGGATCGATCAGCCGCGTGGTGAACGGCAGCATGGACCCCTGCTCCTGCATCGCCAGCCTGCGGTCGATCTCCGCCGCCATCCCGTCCGGCGCCGGGACAGACGTGTACCAGAGCTTCCACAGCTCGCCATCCTGTGCGGCCGCCACCAGGCCGTCATGGTGACGGTGCTTCAGCGGCTCAAGAATCACGTGCCGGCCGGTCAGGGTGAGGGGTTCAAAGAGGGTCACCCGGAAATCCTACTCAGCCCAGTCGAAGAATCCCTTGCCGGTCTTCCGTCCAAGCTCTCCGCGGGCCACCTTGTCCTTCAGGATCTGCGGCGGCGCGAACCGCTCCCCCAGCGTGGAATGCAGGTACTCGGCGATGCCCAGCCGCACGTCCAGGCCCACAATGTCCGTGGTTCGCAGCGGGCCCGTGGGGTGCTTGTAGCCCAGGACCATGGCGGCGTCGATGTCCGCCGCGGACGCCACCCCCTCCTCCACCATGCGCATCGCCTCCAGCGCGATGGCCACACCCAGCCGTGACGAGGCAAAGCCCGGTGCGTCATTGACGACGACGGCGGTCTTGCCGAGTGCCTCGACCCACCGTTTCGCCGCCTCAGCCAGGTCCGGGGACGTCTGCTCGCCGAGCACCACTTCGATGAGCGTGGAGGCAGGTACGGGGTTGAAGAAGTGCAGGCCGAGGAAGTTCTGCGGCCGCTTGAGTTCGCGGGCCAGGCCGTTGACGGACAGGGACGACGTGTTGGAGGCCAGGTAGGCGTCGTCGGCCAGGCGCTCCTCGATGCCGCGGAGCGAGGTGACCTTCAGGTCCCAGTCTTCGGGAACGGCCTCGACCACCAGCTGGCGGTCCCTGAAGTCGTCGTAATCGACCGTGACGGCGAGCCGCGACACCATCTCATCCAGGTTGCCGTCGGTGGCTCCACGTTCGATGCTCATGGCGGCTGCGGATTCCACGCGTTCCCGGGCGGCTTCGGCGGACGCTTCGTCGCGCTCCACCACCAAGACGTTGGCCCCGTTGATCAGGAAGGCATGGGCGATCCCCGCGCCCATGCGGCCGCCACCGAGGACGCCGACGGTGGAGGGAAGGTTCGGGTTCGTCATGGTTTCTTCTTCTCTGATTTCTTGTCGAGGAAAGCCTGCATGCGGTCAAACTTGGCCTGGGATTCAAAAAGGATCCCCTGTGCCAGCTGGTCAATCAGCGGGTGGGCTTCGGCCGGGGCGTGGAAAACCGACTTCGTGATCCGGACTGCCAGCGGGTCCTGGCGGCCGATCCGGTCCGCCAGGTTGTGCGCGGCATCCATCAGGTCCGGGGCCTCGTGGATCTCCGTGATGAGGCTGGCAGCCAGGGCCTCCTCTGCGCGGAGGACCAGGCCCGCGAGCAGGATCTGCTTGGCCAACGGCTCCCCCACTAGCTCCTTGAGGCGCCAGCTGGCCCCGGCCGCAGCGAGGATCCCCAGCCCTGTTTCGGGGTTGCCGATCCGCACACTGGGCGTTCCGATCCGGAAGTCTGCGGCGTAGGCGAGCTCGGCGCCGCCGCCCAGGCAGTACCCGTCCAGGGCGGCAATGACCGGCATGGGCAGCTTCGCGATCCGCACGAAAATCGTGGAGTT
>NZ_JAKFFD010000106.1:0-1575 GCF_036675385.1 Pseudarthrobacter sp.
TTCCTGTGCGACGTGTTCGAGGTCTTCGGGTCCGTAGGCGGCGAGGTCGGTGCCTTTGGGGAAGTATTGGCGCAGGAGACCGTTGGTGTTTTCGTTGGAGCCGCGTTGCCAGGGACTGGCGGGGTCGCAGAAATAGACGGGCATTTCAGTGGCGATGCTGAATGATCTGTGGGCGGCCATTTCCGCGCCCTGGTCCCAGGTCAGGGAGCCTCGCAGATGCTCCGGGAGGGTGGTCATGGTCTTGATGAGTCCGTCCCGGACAGTTTCCGCGGTGTGGTCATGTGGCAGGTGGACGAGCATCACATAGCGGGTGGTGCGTTCGACCAGGGTCGCGATCGCTGACTGGTTGTAGGCGCCGGTGATGAGGTCCCCCTCCCAATGGCCTGGCACGGCGCGATCCTCGATCTCGGGCGGGCGCTCGGAAATCATGATCATCGGGTCCACGAACCTGGGCGTGCGTTGCTCGCCGGTGCGGTGGGGTTTGCGGCGGGTCCGGCCGGTGCGCAGCGCTGCCTGGATCTCGCGTTTGAGTCCGCCACGGGCCTGGACATACAGGGCTTGATAAATCGTCTCTGGGCTCACGCGCATCTCCGGGTTGTCGGGGAACTCTTCGACCAGCGCGTGGCTGATCTGCTCCGGAGACCAGCGTAGGAGCAGTTTGCCCCTTACATAGTCGCCCAGGTCCGAGTCGCCAGCGAGCTTGGCCGTCTTGGGCCGAGCCCGCCGGGCGGCAGCCTTCCGATGAGCCCCGTGGGGCAAGTAACCCAGCCGGGGGTCACTGTTGCGGCGCAGTTCCCGGCTGATCGTCGAGGGTGAACGGTCCAGAGCCACCGCTATCGACCTCAGCGAGGAACCGGCCCCATTCAGGTCCCGGATCAGCTCACGCTCCTGCACAGTCAGGAAGCGCGGATCGATAGGTTTCTCAAGCGCCGAGATCGAGACCGGCCGGGCAGGCTGTTTCTCGGCGGGATGGGCAGAAGCTGTCAAAGAGTCCACATCATGGTTGTAGTTCATTCCGCGTGCGGTTGGATAAATGCGTCGCCCGCCGGATTTCCTTACACCTAGGTCCCATTCCCGTGCCATGCCGCGGGGAACGTCCAGGGCCTTGACCGCCTCGCGCCTGGTCAGTCCCTTAGCACGCAGCCGCATGTATTCCTCACGCCTGTGGTGGCTCAGGGGCCGGCTGGCAATGCCCGCCTCGCGTGCCCAGCGGAAACCCGTATTCACGTTCAGGTTGAGCTCGGTAGCAGCGACAGTGACACTTCCAAGCCGCTCGAGGACCGCGAAGAAATCGTTCTTCTGTTCAGGCGTGTACTTGGCCCTGACCGCCTGGTTCGGAAAGCTATTCCGGGAAGCAGCGCCGGTCTTCCGGACCCACTGATAGCACGTCTGCCGGTTCAACCCGAGCTTCGCCGCGGCATCGGTCACACTCCCAAGCCGGTCCAGCAGAGCAAAGAACTCACTCTTCTGGTCAGGCGTGTACTTCCTCTGGCCGACAGCTTCTTTCGTTAAAGACGACACGGTCGTTGCAACTCCCAAAAATTCTGGGTGTTGCAACGACCGCTAGAACCCGCC
>NZ_JAKFFD010000129.1:0-8560 GCF_036675385.1 Pseudarthrobacter sp.
CTACCTCCTCGAAAGCGCCTTCGTGCCGGGTCGGGAGGACCCCGAGCTGACCGAGGCCTTCCTGGTCGACGCAGGATCCGTTCTCTCGTTTGCCAAGAACCCGCTGTACGCGGTGATGCACGAGGCGATCTACAGCCAGGGACCCGCAACGGCGTGGGCCGCCCACACCGTGCGCGCCGAACTGGACGCGTTCGCCGTCAACTCCAGCGACCCGGGTGACGAAGTGTTGCTGACCGGCGAAATGATCTACCCCTGGCAGTTCGAGCAGGACCCTGCCCTTACGCCGCTGAGGGAGGTCGCAGAGCATCTGGCGCAGCGGACCGACTGGGGGCCGCTCTACTCGGAGGACGTCCTGTCCAAGAATGCAGTTCCCACGGCGGCCGCTGTCTATCTGGATGACATGTTCGTGCCGTTCGAGGGCTCGATGAAAACGGCCGCATTGGTTAACAGGCTTCGGCCCGTCGTCACGAACGACTACCAGCACGACGGCATCCGGCAGGACGGTGCGGCGCTGCTTGGCCGGCTGCTGGCGAAATTGGAGGACTAAGCGCGCTGGGCCCTGCAAATGGCCAGGCAACAAACGCATTCGGAATCTGCCAACTTGTCTTGGCCGGTTTGCGAGCCGTCCGGTGGCAGCTTTCCGGCGTAGACAGGCCGGAACTTGCCGGTCTTGAGCTCGATGACAACATACCCGTTAACCGCACTAAGACTCGCGGGAACTGATCGTCCCCCTCGGCTGCTCCAGTTCTTGCAGGTTCACATCTGAAGCCAGGGCGTCCAAACCAGAGGACCTCCAACTGTGAAGCGCCTCTTCAAGTCCCTCGCGACGGACGAAAATCCGCTGCGACACGTTTCTCCAGACGTTCATTTCAGAGTCCCACTGCTTCGCGTCTTTGCCGTAGTCCCGCCAGAGTTCTAGCCGTGGATTGTTGGTCCTCAGTGGGGCTTCCGAAAGGTCTGGGTATCCGGGGTCTATGACGACGAGGACTCCGTCGTGCTTCGTCTTGAGCCAGCGGCGTATCAGGGCATTTACGTGTTCGTCGCCGAAGCTATATCCCGCGACGACGAGACGCTTTGTCCTTGCCAGCGCGGACCTCCATCTTTCAATGAGTTGAAGGAAAGGACCATCGCTGCGAAGTTTTTCTCGCTGACCGTACACAAGTGCCGGGCTGCCCTGAATATTCGAATCGTCGCCCTCGCTCCTTACATGAAGGCTGTCGGGATCTGTGCTGATCCAGTCCACTGAACCATGAAGTTTGAGGAAGGGGATGCAATCCGGCGCCTCGCTCAGGGCACCAGTATCCTCCCAAGAGTCAACAAATCGGTTCAACGCAATGTCGTTGTTTCGGGCACAAATTTCTACTGTCAGGTCGTAGTTGAGTGTGCCTATTACGCCTGCACCGCTCCTAGCGGCAAGAAGGAGTGGAAGAAGGTAATTGACGTTTGCTTCTGGCTTTACCCGAACGTCCTCAACGACACGCGCTCTGAGCCAGGTATATAGGCTTCGAAAAACGTCCTGGCTCCCCTGATACAGGACATCGGCTAGCAAGCTCTCGAACGGTCTTTCAAGCACTCCCGATTTGGCTCCATAGGTCGGGACTCGAAATCTCTTGGAGTCCGGCACGGTCAGTTCCAGAATGCCTCGCTCAAGCTCATCGTAGAGGCGGGACCTAGATGAATTCTGTCTACGGGTGTCAAAAGTTTGAACGGATGGGTCCCAGTCACGTACGAAAGGGGCAACTTCGAGCGAACGCCGGTCCTTGAGGAGTTCTACTGCACTCACTAGTCGTTCGATTCCGACCAACTGGTTGACGGGAAGCCCATTTCGTGAGTCATGCAGCTGAATGGCTGCGACTACGAAATTTAGGGCGTTGGATAAGTGTTGATCGTTCGATACTGAACCGGGTTGTTGCTCCGAGGCCTTCAGAGCACATTTGGTTAATTCGCTCGCGAGGGGGATGTCTGCACCGCGAGATGCTCCTGCGCCTAGCAGCGCCACAAACTCATTATTAGACACAGTCACAGCCTAGATGTGTACAGGCGATCCAGTAACATCCCGGTTCGCCGAGTGCCTGCTCAGCGGTCCCCGCTCGATCTTGAGCAGACTATGCCTGACGTGACGTGGCGCAGCCGCTATGGCCGTCTAGACGATATGAAGTGAGGGGTGCAGGTTCCGCCCGTCCGGGGTCGGCCATTATCGCCGGGCGGTCCCGCAGCGCCGGCTTGAGCGTAGGTCGCGTCGTCTGTGTGGCAGGCGGCGCTACGGGGCCTGATTCCCGGCGGTGATGTCCTTTATCCCGGACGGGCAGGGAGCGGGGACCCAAGGCTTGGTGAGGCCGGGGCCTTCTGTTTCACAGGGGTCCGTGGGTTGCCATTGACGGGCTCCCTTGGCCTGACGGCTCCTCGGGGGTGCAATGGTAGTGCCACATGTGAAGTTTGGGAGGTCCCGGCTTATGTTTGAGCATACTTTCATCGGGCTGGATGTTCACGCGGTCAACGTCGTGGGCCATGCACTGAACCCGGCCACCGGGGAAATCAGCAACCACACGATGATGCCCGCTGACCCTGCCATGGTGCTGGAGTGGGTCCGCCGGTTCCCCCCGCCCCTCAAGGTCGTCTACGAATCCGGACCGACCGGGTTCGTCCTGGCCCGGTACCTGCGCGCGGCGGGCATCAACTGCGTGGTTGCTGCGTCCTCGAAGCTGTTGCGGGCACCGGGTGATCGGGTCAAGACCGATAGGCGGGATGCCCGGGTGTTGGCCGAGATGCTTGCGGTCGGCTCGGTCACCGAGGTGCGGGTCCCGGACCCGGAAGAAGAAGCGCTCCGGGACCTGTCCCGGCTGCGCTCGGGTACGGCCAAGGACCTCGCGCACGCCCGCCAGCACGTGAACGCGTTCCTGCTGCGCCACGGCATCCGCTACCCCAAGGACACCAGATGGACAAAGGAACACAGCCTCTGGCTGCACCGCCAGCGCTTTGAGGAACCGGCTCTGCAGTTCACCTACGAGGCCGACCTCGAGCAGGCCGAGCTGCTGGCCGGGCACTTGAAACGCATCGATAAACAGGTGGCCGCGACCGCAGTGACATGCCGCTACGGCCCGGTAATAAGCGCGTTGATGTGCCTGCGGGGTGTCCGGGTCACGACCGCGTTTGGCCTGGCCGTGGAGATCGGGGACTGGACCCGGTTCACGGGTTCGTCGATCGGGTCCTATCTCGGGCTGGTGCCCAGCGAGGAATCCTCCGGCCCGTCCCGGCACCAGGGCCCGATCACCAAGGCCGGGAACACCTACGCCCGCAAACTCCTCATCGAGGCCGCCTGGCAGCACCGGCGCCCCTACGCCCGGCCTGGGGAACGGCTGATCCGCCAGCTCGATCTCGTCGCACCGGCAACCCGGATCCGCGCCCTCGAAGGAAACCACCGGCTCCACCGCAAGTGGGAACACTTCGATGAACGGCACAAAATGCCGGTCAAGGCCAACACCGCGATCGCCCGTGAACTTGCCGGGTGGTGTTGGTCACTGGCCGCCCCGCTCCAGCAAGGAGAACGCATGAAAGCGGCCTAAGGACGTGCCCCCCGGGACGTGGTGAAGATGCCGCGGCAGCACACGGAGCTAACTCGAGACGGCGCTATGAGCAGACGGGTTCAAACCGTCGACGCTCGATTCTAGACACCGATACGCTCCAGCCGAACAAATCGTCATGCGGTAACCAACCCGCGAATGTCAGCCTGACACTGCAGTCGAGAAAGACTCGCCAGCACCCCAAACCACGACCGGCCGGCACCCCGCTGAGCGGCCCCCGGAACCAAAAGCCCGGAGCCGCTCACCTCTGCCCCTTGACAACCGGACCTACATATCAGAGCCGTGCTTGGTCAGGTCAGTTACACCCGCAACGACTCAGCAAAGTATTGGGCAACATCTCGGCTGAGGTCATTGGACCACGACTGGAAAGCCTTCATTTGCAGTGCATCTCCGGCCCGAATGAATCGGCTGTGCTGTCTGCATCATCCCGTTTCAAGTATCCCTTGCCTTACGGCGGAACTCTTTCATCATTGCCTGAGACTCAGGATCAAGGTCCAGCGGCGCGAGATCGGCTTGCCGTTCAATGTATAGCGTGTGGAACATCCTTAGACCAGTATGCTTCAGATCCTCAATGAACCAGGAGACGGGCAACTCACGTATTGCCCACCGCTGAAGCCTTGTATGAATCTTCCGGATCTGCGACCGCAGCTTCTGATCCTCGAATTCGTCAGCCTTGTCCCTCTGATCCAACCGCTGATACAACAACGTCAACAGGGTCCGAATCCACAAGTCGATGATCAAGCCCTCGTCGGTGGGCTGCAGAACGCCGTGCACGATCTTGCCATCTCGGCGACCTGGAACCCATGTAACCCCGGTAGTGATCTCCCACATCTTGTCGAACGTTTGGTTACTTGGATCCTCTTTGGAAGCCACGTGCCGGTCCATCGCAGAGGTCAGCAGATTTATCGCAGAGAACAGATCAACCATCGTGGAGTGGTTGGATTCGTAGATGGCGTCACGTTGTTTGCGCTTCTCAGCACCCCGGCCGATGAAGTATGCCGCCGCCACAGAGATGACGGAGACAAGTGCGCCAATCAACGGCGGGAGGATCACCTGCCACGCACTGACCGCCATGTTCCAGTCCAGCATCGGCACTCCCCCTCGTTCACCGTTGATACTCCCGATCTTAGGACAGATGACCACACGTCTTTCTAGGTCCCCACGCATCCACGAGCGGGGTGGTCGATCACAGATTGGAGACTGCTGGAGCCATGTCGAACCACTGGCAAGTATCGACGGGTTAGCCCACCCCTATCCATCGGCTCCGTTGAGTCGTCAGCGGCTGTCTTCGCTGTCAGGGCTCGGTTCGGCCCATTCCAATGCGGCCACGAGGTGCCCTTCGTCGGGGAGAGCGTCTTGCTCGGCTTCGGGGAGCTTGTCATATGTGTAGGCCGCGACGGCCATGGGAGAGGAGGAACGACCTAGGCTGTACCGGACGCTCCGGTCGTTTTTGGTGCCGCAGATGAGGATGCCGATGGTTTCGTTGTGATGGTCGCGCCGGAGTACGTCGTCGACGAGGGCGACGTAAAAATTGAGCTTCCCGGCGTGTTCTGCTTGGAATTTGCCGGTCTTGAGCTCGATGACAACATAGCCCGTTGAATTCGATGTGGAAGAAGAGCAGGTCCACAGGTCCCCGTAGAAATCGTCCTCCGCGACGTCGAAGGGGACCCGCAAGCCGTCAAAGGAGAACCCTGGACCTTAGTTCACGTAGGGCTGTGGTCGGGGCTCGTGTCGATGCAGCCATTAGAAGCTAGGGCTCGCCAGCCTCCGCATTGGTCTATTTGCCAGTCCGGGAAGTGGGAGCGCTTCTGACTGCCGGAACTTATTGACGCGCTGGCGGCCTCAGCGGGCGGTGCGGCGCTGGTCCAGGACCCAGCGCCAGCCACGCCGGGCCCAGTCCAAGGGTTTGCCCTCAATCAGCAGCTTCCGCGTGTGGATGTCCAGGACCAGCAGGTAGAACGTGAACAGCAGGGCCGTCACGAACGCCAGCGAGGACGCATTAATCGGCAGCTCTACAAAGGACCAGATCGAGAGCTGGTCCTGCGCTCCAAACACCACAAAGAACGTCACGCCCACGTACAGGCACCGGATCTGCCAGTCATTCCGGATGCCCGTCACGGCCAGGAACGGCAGGAACCAGAGGATGTACCAAGGTTGGATGATGGGCGAAAGCATCACGACGGCGGTGAACGCCAGAGCCAGCCGGCGCACTGCCCGCGAGTAATCGCCACGGAACATCAGCAGCAGCACGAGCCCGATAGCCGCCCACTTCATGCCTGTCCGCAGGAGGTCCGCGATGGTGCCGCCCGACAGTCCCAGCACGTTGCCGAGGAACTCCACCTGCTGCCCCAGGAACCCCGACGGCGAATAGCCGGTGTACCCCGGCGTCGGGTCCATGATGGCCCACACCCAGCCCAACCCGAGGTTGTAGGGGATCCCGCTGACGGCCAGTACTGCGAAACTGATTCCCGCCGTCGCACCCCAAATGAGGAACTTCCGCGTCCACGAGGCGGCGGGCCCCGCCCACATGACCCCGATGAACGGCAGGAGCAGCACGGTGATCGGCTTGATCCCGATGGAGGCGGTGACCAGCAGGATTCCGGCCAGGTAGCGCTTCGTCGCGGCGAAGTAGACACCGGCGACGGCGAGGCCCACCATCAGCGCGTCGTTGTGGGCGCTGGCCACGAAGCTGATCAGGAACAGCGGGTTGGCCACCGCAATCCACAGTGCCCGGGCGCCGTTGATGCCGTGCAGTTCGGCCAGCTTGGGCACGTAAATGACGCAGAGCAGAACCCCGACGCCGGCGATCAGGCGGAACAGCAGGACGGATACGTCGGGCTGCGCCCCTGTCAGCTCCACCACGCCGCGGGCGAGCCACAGGAAGTAGGGCCCGTAGGGGGTCCGGTTCTCGGCCCAGGCCGGATCCGCGCCGAGGGCAAACCAGTTGTTGAGGGTGGAAATGCCCACGGCGTAAGGGTTCTGGCCCTCCATGACCAGGCGGCCCTGGCCGGTGTAGGCGTAGACGTCGCGGGAGAAAATGGGGACGGCCAGCAGGAGCGGCAGGGACCAGGCGGAGATGGCTATGACCACCGACCGCAGCGAGTGTTCGCCCCAGTCGCCCAGCCGCTGGCCCAGCCGGAGCCAGGACCGCATCAGGAGCATCGCACCCACCGTCAGGAGCACGGTGGACAGCGTCACGCCCCAGCCCTCGGTCCGCAGCGCGATGACCACCGGCTGGCGGATCATGGGTGAGCCGTTCGCGATCCAGCCCGTTCCGATCGAGCCCACAAACATCATGAGGGCGCCGAGGAACCCCTGCCAGGTGGCGATGTACACCCGGCGCTTGGGGGGGGGAGCTACGGCGGGCGCGGCAGACTTCGGAAGCTCCGTGCCGGCCGCTGTCTTTTTCGACGGACCGGGGACGCTCTCCGAAGTGCTGATGTGTGAACCGCCTGCCGTCATGTCTTGTGTGGTCCCCTACTTACGTTACGGCGCTGGCTGGACTAGCTATAGGCCGGTCTACAACCCAGTTATTTTAGCAGTTGGCTTAGCGCGTACCCCAGACTTGTAAGGGCGGCCGTGCCCCCTATTTCGCAATGAGGCGTCCCGCCGCCCCAACCCCGCCTCAGAATGAAGCCCCCACTGCCGGCTTCACCAGCACGATTGGACCCAGCCATGGCCGTACCACGCGTCCCCGATGCCCGGACCAGCACGCCTCAGCAGCTCCAATCAGTCCGCGCCACGCTTCGCTCGCCGCGGCGGCTGAAGACCGAGGCACTGGCGGGTCTGGTGGTGGCGCTGGCGCTGATCCCGGAGGCGATCGCCTTCTCGGTGATCGCGGGCGTGGATCCGCGGATCGGCCTGTTCGCATCGTTCACCATGGCTGTCACGATCTCCTTTGTGGGCGGCCGGCCCGCCATGATTTCCGCCGCCACCGGCGCCGTCGCCCTGGTCATCGCCCCGCTGATGCGCAGCCATGGCCTGGACCACCTGATCGCGGCGGTGATCCTGGCCGGCGTTTTCCAGATCCTCCTGGCGGTCCTCGGCGTCACCCGGCTGATGCGGTTCATCCCGCGTTCGGTGATGGTGGGCTTTGTGAACGCGCTGGCCATCCTGGTGTTTATGGCCCAGATTCCCGAACTGATCGGCGTGCCGTGGATGGTCTATCCGCTGGTGGCGATCGGCTTGGTGATCGTGGTGGGACTGCCAAGAATTACGACGGCGGTGCCCTCACCTTTGGTGGCCATCGTGGTGCTCACCCTGTTTGCCGTGCTGGCCGGCGTGGACGTCCCCACTGTCCAGGACAAGGGCCAGCTGCCCGAGAGCCTGCCGTCGATGTTTATCCCCAACGTCCCGCTGACCTGGGAGACTTTCCAGGTCCTGGCGCCGTTCTCGCTGTCCATGGCCTTGGTGGGGCTGCTCGAATCGCTGATGACCGCCAAGCTGGTGGACGACATCACGGACACCCGCTCCAACAAGACCCGCGAGTCCTGGGGCCAGGGCGTGGCGAACATCGTCACCGGCTTCTTCGGCGGCATGGGCGGCTGCGCCGTGATCGGCCAGACCATGATCAACGTCAAGGGATCCGGGGCACGGAGCCGGGTGTCCACGTTCCTGGCCGGCGTCTTCCTCCTGGTTCTAGTGGTGGTGCTCGGTGACGTTGTGGGCCTGATTCCGATGGCCGCGCTGGTGGCCGTGATGATCTTCGTTTCCGCCATCACCTTCGACTGGCACTCCATCGCCCCGCGGACCCTGCGCCGGATGCCCAAGTCCGAGACCGCCGTTATGGTGATCACCGTGGCAGTGGTGTCAGCCACGCACAACCTTGCAATCGGCGTCGGGGCGGGCGTGCTGGCGGCCACGGCCCTGTTCGCCCGGCGGGTGGCGCACTTCGTCACGGTGGAGCGGACCGTCGTCGAACTTAACGGCGAGAACGTGGCCACCTACACGGTGGACGGCGAGCTGTTTTTTGCCTCGTC
>NZ_JAKFFD010000180.1:0-1548 GCF_036675385.1 Pseudarthrobacter sp.
TACCACACACCAGCCGCTTTCCGATTCGGCAGCGTCGGTGTGGTCGCCATCCTCATCGCGCTGTATGTGCTGTTCTGGTGAGGCGGGGGGCGCATTTCTTTATAGACGTGGCGGGATGCCCGCCACGGGTAGCTCGAAGAGCCATCGTATTATTTACATAATATACATTATGCGAAGTATGCCATAGGGCAGATCAGGCTGCTCCTAGCGTTCTGGTTCTCTAATAGCCCTCCGAAGTATCAGACCTTTGGCCTCCCGTGTCGTCATCCGGGCTCCGGCTCGCTTTGACAGGGGGTTTGGCGATTCCTATGTCTTTCCAAACCACTCCGGGTGAACACCCGCAACAACCTATTGAAGGTTCACGCCTAGCCATGCGCCTCGTCACCCTGCTGCACCGCATCACCCTCTGCTGGGCCGCCCTCGCCTGCGGGACCGCGCCGGCCGCCGAACCGGCGCCCGGCGCCAATCCGGTGCTGCGCGACCGCTTCACCGCCGACCCAGCGCCGCTGGTCGTGGGCGACACGGTCTACCTCTACGTCGGCCGTGACGAAGCCAAGGGCAACGACTTCTTCCTCATGAAGGAGTGGCTGTGCTATTCGTCCAAGGACCTACGCCACTGGACCGCCCACGGCGCCCACATGAAGCCCACCGACTTCAAGTGGGCGGTGGGCGACGCCTGGGCCGCGCAGGTGGTGCAGCGCAACGGCCGCTTCTACTTCTACGCCACCGTGCAGCACGACGACACCCACCAAGGCAAGGCCATCGGCGTGGCGGTGGCCGACAACCCGCTGGGCCCGTTCAAGGATGCGCGCGGCTCGGCGCTGGTCACCGATGCCACAACGCCGAGCCCCTACAATTGGAACGACATCGACCCCACCGTCTTCATCGACGACGACGGCACCGCCTGGCTGGCCTGGGGCAACCCGGTGCTCTACCTGGCCCGGCTCAAGCCGAACATGACCGAGCTGGACGGCCCTATCGAAAAGATCGCGCTGCCCAATTACACCGAGGGGCCGTGGCTGTCGAAGCGCAAGGGGGTGTACTACCTGACCTACGCATCCATGGCGCACCAGAACGTCTGGGAGCACCTGTCCTATGCCACCGCGCCCAGCCCGCGCGGGCCCTGGACCTACCAGGGTCTGCTGACCGGCCCGACGCACAATAGCTACACCATCCACGCGGGCGTCATCGACGACTTCAAGGGCCAGTCCTACTTGGCCTATCACAACGGCGAGCTGACCCTGCCCGACGGCCAGACCGGCAACGGCAACCGCCGCTCCGTCACGATGGAGTACCTCTACTACGACGCCGACGGCCGAATGTGGCCCGTCACGCAGACCGAGGCCGGCATCAGCATGCCGCCCAAGCCACCCGCCGGCAAGGTGCCCGCGCCGGCGGACCCGGGCCGCTCCGACCCCCGCGTGGCCGTCCAGCAGTTCGCCCAGGGCTATCCCGAAACCTGGCCGGGCCGCCCGGCGCTGGCTTCGGTCACCCGGCCTTTCGAGCAGGCCCCCGAACCCGTGGGCTTCAACCGCGACGGCGGCGCCA
>NZ_JAKFFD010000019.1:0-1547 GCF_036675385.1 Pseudarthrobacter sp.
GATGTAGCAGCTCTCGAGCTTGTTCTCGCGCACCACGGCCTTCTGCGCCTCATTCACCTCGTCCTGTGTGAACGGAAGCTTCATGCGCAGGATCTTGGCGCTGTTGAACAGGCGCTCGGTGTGCTCCTCCAGGCGGAATATCGCCGTGCCACCCACCGCGTTGTAGGCCCGCACCCCCTCGAAAGCGCCGCAGCCGTAGTGCAGCGTGTGGGTCAGCACGTGGATCTTGGCGTCGCGCCAGTCCACCATCTGGCCATCCATCCAGATCTTGCCGTCGCGGTCGGACATCGAGGGAACGATGGGGCTCATGTGGGGTCCTTGGGTTGGGTCGTCGGGGGCAGTCCGGGCTGCCAAACCGTCGATTTTAAGGCGTCGGACCGCCGCGCTCTGGTTCCGCCGGGTTGGCTCCGGCCGGTGCCGCTGGGGCGTCTTCGCTGGCGGGACGGTCCAGTTTCCAGCTCAGCAGCTTGCCGTGCTGGAAGTCCGCTGTGACCGTGGAGCTGCCGTTGTCCCGCCAGCGGTAGACCTCGGGCTGCACCCCCTCGTCGGACAGCCGTTCGCCCAGCGAGCGGGTCATGGCCATCACATGCATGAGGGTCACCCCCGGCTTGAGCTTGGCGTTGAGCATCACGGCGCTGTCCACATAGCCGATCGGGCGGTTCGCCGCGCGCTTGAGCACCGTCATGAGCCGGGTGAAGTGCAGCAGCAGCCACATCATCAGACCGCCGCCGACGGCGGCCACGCCGGGCCAGCCGTAGGTGCGGTGGGCCAGGAACAAGAGGGCCACGCAGGCCGCGGGGACGAGGAAGTTCTGAATTCGCATGGGGGGATTGTCCATGGTGCAGGGCCGGTGCCGCTGCGGGTTGTACGCAGTGCGCAGGTGTCAGGCCAGGCTGCGGGCCAGTTCCATGGCCTCCTCGATGCGGTCCACGCCGTGCACCGTCAGGCCTTCGAAGGCCTTGTCGTTCTTGCGCGGCAGGTTGGCCTTGGGCACCACGGCCACGTTGAAGCCCAGTTTGGCCGCTTCCTTGAGCCGGTCCTGGCCACGCGGCGCGGGGCGCACCTCGCCCGCCAGGCCGACCTCGCCGAAGGCCAGAAAGCCCTTGGGCAGCGGCTTGCCGCGCAGGCTGCTGGTGATGGACAGCATCACCGCCAGGTCGGCCGCGGGTTCGCTGATGCGCACCCCACCGACCGCGTTGACGAACACGTCCTGGTCCATGCAGGCCACGCCGGCGTGGCGGTGCAGCACCGCCAGCAGCATGGCGAGGCGGTCGCGGTCCAGGCCGACGGAGAGGCGCCGCGGGCTGGGCCCACCGCTGTCCACCAGCGCCTGGATCTCCACCAGCATGGGGCGTGTGCCTTCCAGCGTCACCATCACGCAACTGCCGGGCACGGGCTCCGAGTGTTGAGACAGAAAGATCGCACTCGGGTTGCTCACGCCCTTGAGGCCCTTTTCGGTCATCGCGAACACGCCGATCTCGTTGACCGCGCCAAAGCGGTTCTTGATCGCGCGGATCAGGCGGAAGCTGCTGTGCGTGTCGCCCTCG
>NZ_JAKFFD010000199.1:0-1543 GCF_036675385.1 Pseudarthrobacter sp.
CTGATCCA
The DNA here is from genome assembly GCF_036675385.1 of Pseudarthrobacter sp. Lineage (NCBI taxonomy): Bacteria > Bacillati > Actinomycetota > Actinomycetes > Micrococcales > Micrococcaceae > Pseudarthrobacter > Pseudarthrobacter sp. The sequence continues at coordinate 9 of NZ_JAKFFD010000199.1, forward strand.
GATCGACTACGAGACCGTGGGCAAGTGGGCCGAGGCCAACCGGCTGGCCTTCACCCACTTCCGCTCGCTGGTGGAGAACCCCCGCGTGCAGGAGCTGATCGCCGCCGAGGTCAACCGCGGCAACGAGCGGCTGGCGCAGGTGTCGCAAGTGCGCAAGTTCCACCTGCTCACCAAGGAGCTGGACCACGACGACGGCGAGGTCACCGCCACCATGAAGGTGCGCCGGGCCAGCGTGTACAAGGCGTACGCGCAGGAGATCGAAGGGTTGTACGCGTAGGCCGGGGTGTCGGTCGGAGGGGCACGTCCATGATCCGTCACTGCACGGCCATCCTTGCCTGCGCGGCGCTCCTGGTCCCCGCCGGCGCGCTCGCGCAGCGCACCTACGACCTCTCGGATGCGGTGGTCGGCAAGACTCCGTGGAGAAGCACGTACTACCGGGTGGGCGCAACCACCGGCGACGCGCAGCGGCAGTTCGAAGAGCGGGCCGACCGCTCGCGCCCGGTGGTCGTGCATTCCCATGGGTGCTCGGGCGTCGTCGGAACCGACCTGCAACTGGCGGAGTTCTACAAGGAACTGGGCTTCCATGTCGTCCTGCTGCAGTTCCACACGCGAGGCGACGCATCCAGCTCCTGTCCCTCCGGAATGCCCTCCTCCACCGGCCACGCCGAATCCGGCAATCCGCACCGGATCAAGGCGCGCCGGATGGAACTGGAGCACCAGATCGCCTGGCTGGAGGACCTCGGATTCAAGTCGATCGTTGCCACCGGACACTCCGAAGGCGGCAAGGTGGTGCAAGGCCTGAAGAGGAAGGTCGACGGCGTGATCCTGCACGCGATGGACTGCAAGGAGCGCAGCCTGTGGGATCCCCATCCCGACAATCGTTACCTCGCGCTGTACTCGACCCGGGATCCCTGGATCACCGGCAACGGCTCCTATCCGACGCGCGCATGTGGGCACCTGTTCAATCGTTCCCAGGTGCGCGACGTCCGGTCCACCGTCACCAGCCACGATCCATTGGCCGACCCGGCCTGGCGCGACGAGATCCGGCAGTTCCTGGGCGGGGTGCAACGTTGAGCACGGCTGGCGGCCGGCCCTTGCGGCCCCAGGCACGCTGATGGCCGCCTCGCACCGGTGCCGCCTGCAATAAAAAAACCCCGCGGCGCAGAAGCGCACCGCGGGGCACCTTGGAGAACTGTGTTCGGCCTTGTCGCGTCAGCGATCAGCGCCAGTGGCCATGACCGCCATGGCCACCCTGCCCACGATGGCCATTGCCATGCCCATGGCCACGGTGCTTGTGGTGGCGGTGGCCGTGGCCGTCGAAGTGGCTGCGCGATTGCCACCCGTTGTGGTAGACCACCACCGGGGCCGGCTGCTGGTAATAGATGCCGCCGGGGTAGACGACCTGCGGTTGCGTGTAGACCACCTGCGGCACGATGACCGGGGCCGGCGCCACGATGACCGGGGCCACCGGACGGTGGTTGCCCACGCCCACGTGGACGCCCGGCGCGGCGTGCACGCCGACCGACCAGTACACA
>NZ_JAKFFD010000113.1:0-33500 GCF_036675385.1 Pseudarthrobacter sp.
GACACCGCCGCCACCTGGCTCCTCGGCGGAACCGGTGACCAGACAGATATGGACGGCGGCAGCGTGGCTGCTGGTGTTCCGTCACCGCGGGCGCAGGTGTTGATCACGGTCCCGGTCATGGCGCTGCTGGGCCAGACCGACGAACCCGCCATGCTCGACGGATACGGGCCGATCCCGCCGTCCATGGCCCGCCGCCTGATCGCCGACGGTGCCGAATCCTTCCACCGCGTCCTGATCGACCCCCGCGACGGCGCACCGCTCGAGATCGGGCGGACCAGCTACCGGCTCACCAAAGCCCAACGCCAATGGCTGCGGTTACGCGACGGGAAATGCCCGTTCCCCGGCTGCAGCAACCACTCCCTCGACAACGAGGCCGACCACCTCCTCGCCTGGGCCAAGGGAGGCAGTACCGGGATCAGTAATCTCGGCCAGCCATGCCGCAAGCACCACCGACTCAGACACATCACCGGGTGGAAACCCACAACCGCCACCAAGAATGAACCGCCAAGCTGGATCTCACCCACCGGACGCCACTACCAAAGCGAACACCCAGACTGGGAACCACCGCAGTGGCCAAAACCCTGGCCGGATGATCCTGTTTCGGAGCCTCAACCGTCCGGCCTTCGTCTACCCGGCAATGAACTGCCCGACTGTGGGCTGCCATCGGACGACATCGTCCCAGACGAGGCGCTGCCGGACGGGCCAATGCCCGAAGACCCCTATCCGAACTGGGACTTCACTGCCCACAGCACTGTCCGGCCGCCAGCGCCAAGCGACGCCAGCGCCAAGTGACGGCAGGGCCAACGTGGGCAGGGTTAGGCCAGGGACGTGTCTAAGGCGGGTAGAACAGAGCTCCCTCCCCACCAGGCTCTCCTCTCATCAACGGCGCGAACGGACAGTTGGGGCCCGGATTTCAAGGGCCGCAAGTGTTCGTTCGCGCCGGGTGGGTGTCGCGGAGAGCCCCGGCGGACTAGATTCATGAGCAAGATGACCAAGTCACGCAAAGAAGCGCAGGCGACCGCATACTGGACCACGGGCCCGGAACACGGCGAGCTCCGCAACGAGGCCCTGCCCGCTCCCGGGCCCGGCGAAGCCTTGGTCCGCACGCTGTATTCAGGCATCAGCAAGGGCACGGAAATTGTGGTGCACAAAGGCTCCGTCCCGCCCCGAGTGGCTGCGGAAATGCGCGCCCCGCACCAGGAGGGTACCTTCCCGTCGCCCGTGAAGTTCGGATATCTCTCGGTGGGCGTTGTGGAGGTGGGGCCCGAAGGCTGGGCGGGCCAGAAAGTCTTCTGCCTCAATCCACACCAGGACCGCTACGTCATTTCCACCGACGCCCTCACCAGGATTCCCGACGGCGTCCCCGCCCGCCGCGCCGTCCTCACCGGCACCGTGGAAACCGCCGTCAACGCCCTCTGGGAAGCCGGACCGAGGCTGGGCGACCGGATCGCCGTCGTCGGCGCGGGCCTGGTGGGTGGCATGGTGGCTGCACTGCTGCGGACTTTCCCGCTGGCCCGCCTACAACTCGTGGACGTGGACCCGGAACGCAAACAGTTGGCGGACAGGCTCGGCGTGGAGTTCACCCGCCCGGATGATGCCAAACCCGACTGTGACATCGTGTTCCACTGCTCCGCTTCCCAGGAAGGCCTCGAACGCAGCCTGCAGCTGGCCGGCGATGAGGGGGAGATCATCGAGATGTCCTGGTATGCCAACCGCAAGGTCACGCTGCCGCTGGGTGAAGATTTTCACGCACGCAGGCTCTCCATCCGGGCCAGCCAGGTGGGCGTGGTTGCCCGGGCACGGCGGCACCGCCGGACCACGGCTGAGCGACTGGAATTGGCTGTTGAGCTCCTCAAGGACCCGGTCTTCGATGTATTCCTCACGGGTGCCTCTCCGTTCACGGACCTGCCGGCCGTGGTGCAGAACCTAGCCGACGGCACGCTCGAAGCCCTGTGCCATGTGATCGAATACCCCAACGCAGACAGCCCCGCGGACGCCAACCCCAAAGACAGGAAATAGCCCGTGTTCAGCCTGACCGTCCGACGCCACTTTATGATCGCCCACAGCCTCCCGCGGGAGGCCTTTGGCCCGGCCCAGGCCCTCCACGGGGCGACGTTCGTGGCGGAGGCGACGTTCCGCCGTCGTGCGCTGAACCCGGACTCGATTGTCCTGGACATCGGAGCCGCCGGCGGCATCATCGAGAACGTGCTGTCCGGCCTCAACTACAAAAACCTGGACGAACACCCGGACTTCGAAGGCAAGCTCAGCACCACCGAGGCGCTCGCGGAATACATCGCCCGCGCCGTCGCAGCCAAGCTCACGGATGACGACGACGGCCGCGAGCTCGCGGGGATCGACGTCACCCTGCGCGAAAATCCGGACGCGTGGGCCACCTACACCCTCGACCTGTCCGCCTGATCCCATGCTGGTCAGGTTCCTGGTCCCCGCCAACATCCGCCACAACTCCGGCGGCAACGTCTACAACGCGCGGCTCACCCAAGGCCTGAGATCGTTGGGGGTTGCCGTGGAGATGCTGGCGGTGGAAGGTTCGTGGCCTGACGCCAGCGCTAGGGACCGACGGCGGCTGGGCGGCCTGCTGGGCGCCTGGGACCCAAGGCGGGACTCATCGCAGTCGGACATCACCCCGGAAACGGTCACCCTCGTGGACGGGCTGATTGCGTGCGGTGCGCCTGGCGAACTGGAGTACGCCGCGGCCGCCGGACAACACCCGTGGGTCCTGCAGCACATGCCGTCGCCCAGCCACCCTTACGGCGAAGGGCGGGCACTGCGGGCGGCCGCCGGAGTGATCTGCACCAGTTCGTCCGCAGCGGCCTCGGCCGCAGAAAAGCACGGGCTCCGCGCCAGCCGGGTTGTCCTGCCCGGGACGGACACGGCACCGGTGGCGTCAGGTTCGGCCCCGCCCCACATCATTGCGGTGGCCGCGCTGCTGCCCAACAAGGACCAGTTGCTGACCGTGGCCGCGCTGTCCCGGCTCCGGGACCTCGCCTGGACAGCGTCGCTGGTGGGAACGGACGACGCCGATCCCGCCTATGCGGCACAGGTCCGGGCAGCCATTGCCTCCCTTGGAATGGAGGACAGGGTGCGCGTGACCGGCCAGCTCGCCGGGACCGAACTGGCGGACGAGTGGAGCCGGACGGACCTGAGCCTTCTTGTGTCCCGGGCCGAAGCCTTTGGGCTTGTGGTGACGGAATCGCTGGCCCACGGGATTCCCGTCATCGTGCGGGAGGGGACCGGCGCCGTGGACGCCCTGGGCCTCGCCGGAAGACTCGCCGGCAGGCTCGGGCAACGAGTTGGCAGGCTCGCGGGAAAACCGGACGGCGAGCGTGGTGGTGAACGTGATGGCGGGACATATGCCGTGCCAGGTGCCGCCGTCGGACTCGCCGGACCCGAAGGCGACGCACCTCGTGGCAACGGACCTGAAGACCACCACGCGGACGTGCTCGCTGCCGTGATCCGGCAGTGGCTGGTAGACGAAACCCTCCGAGCCGGCTGGCGTGCCGCTGCCCTGGCGGCACGGGAACAGCTGCCCGGCTGGGACTCCACCGCCCGGAACGTCCTGGAAATCCTCGGCGTGCCTGCCAAAACGCCTCCTGCCAAAACGCCTGCTGAAGAAACACCTGCCGCGGGGATGCCTACCGCTGCGGGTACGGCCGGTGGACAATAAGCCATGACCACGCTCCCGACCTCCGCCGCCGTATTGACCCCACAGGCCGTGACCCCCAAAGCCCTGAGCCAAGATGCCCCGGATCCGCAGGTGCTCACCCCAGAGCTCCTCAGGGCATGGGCCTGGCATAAGCAGGGCCTCGACGGCACACTCCGGGGCGCGGATGCCGCCGACGTGTTTAGCAGAGCCGGCTGGGCCCGTTCCGTGGGCGGCGCCAACCCGTACCTCACGCTCTTTGCCCGCGCCGGCACTAGCCGCGCGCAGGCGGATGCCGACGTCCTGTCGCTGAAAATCCATGAGCTGCCCACGGCCCGCGGCTGCACCTATGTGCTGGGACAGGATGACTTTGCGTGGGGCCTCCAGATCGGCCGGGACGCCGCCGTGGCGCCGTTCCGTGTGCTGGCGAGAATGGGCGTCGAGCGCGGCGAGATCACGCTGCTGGAGGAGGAGATCCTCCACGCCCTGGCCGAGGCCGGCAACCCGCTGGACCCCAAACAGCTCAAGGATCTCCTGGGCGATTCGGTCCGGAACCTCGGCGAGGAGGGCAAAAAGAAGGGCGCCGCCACCACGTTGCCCACGGCCTTGGGCCTCCTCCAGGCGGACGGACGGATCCGGCGCGTGCCCGCCAACGGCCGGCTGGATCAGCAGCGCTACGCCTACACGCTGTGGGGTTTGCCGCCCACCGCCATGGAGGACGACGCCGCCCGCAGCCTCCTGCTGCAGCGCTATCTTGGCTGGACTGGCGGTGCCACGGTCAAGCAGTCGCAATGGTTCACCGGGTTCACCCTGGCCCACACGAAGGCAGCGTTGGCCGCCACTGGGGCGGTGGAGGTTCCCACCGCCAACGGTGAGGTGCTGTGGATGATGCCCGACGACGTCGGGCGGCTTGCGTTGTTCGAGGCGCCGGCGGAGGAACAGATTCAGCTGCTGGCCGGCACGGATTCATTGGTCCTGCTCCGCAGGAACTCAGGGGAGCTGTTTGCCGAGGAGGACAAGGGAAAGCAGGTCCTGGGGTCCACGTTGGCGTTGCAGGCTGACTTGCCGGACCATCCGATCTTCGACCGCGGCCGGATCATCGGGCTGTGGCAATACGATCCCGGGAAATCACGGATTGCCTATTGGCTCTTTGGCGGGGCCACGCCCGCAGTATCCCGGCGCATCGCCGAGGTAGAGGCCTGGATCCGGGACGAACTGGGGGACTTCCGCTCGTTTAGCCTGGACTCGCCGGCCTCGCGCCAGGACAGGATCGACGCCCTGGATGCCGCAGGCTGAGGGTCGTGCAGGCAGGTGAGAGCGCTACAGCAGGCCCGAGACGAATTGCAGCCCGCCTACGACCCGTTACAGCCGGCTGCGGTGCGCTGCGAAGAAGTCCCTGAGGACCGCACCGCACTCCTCTTCCCGGACGCCGCCGTAGACCTCAACCCAGTGGTTGAGCCGGCGCTCGCGGAGGATATCGAATACCGAGCCCGCCGCTCCGGCCTTCTCATCCCAGGCACCGAAGACCACGCGGGGAATCCTGGCCAGGACCACGGCGCCGGCGCACATGGCGCACGGCTCCAGAGTCACCACGAGCGTGCAGTCGGCCAGCCGCCAGCCGTCCCCGGTGCCGCCGTCGAGTTTGGACAAGGCACGCAACCGGTCCGCCGCCTGCCGGATGGCCACTATCTCTGCGTGGGCAGTGGGGTCTCCCAGCTCTTCCCGCTGGTTCCGTCCGGAACCCAGCACGGCGCCGTCGGGCCCAATCACCACGGCGCCGATCGGCACGTCCTCGGTGGCCAGCGCGCGCCGGGCTTCGTCCAGGGCAAGACCCATCCATTCGAGGTGGTTCTTTTCTGCGGCGACCATGGCTCAATGATAGTTTCGAAGGATATCCAGCCTGCAAAGCATTAACGCCGGGGAGGCATAGTGGACACGTTCAGGGACCGTCTGGGCCAATGGTTCAAACCGTACGCCGCGCTGTGGATCACCATGCTGGTTGGGGGAGCGCTGGTGGTGACCATGGCGCTCCTGGGTGCCGAGGTTTACAACAACGTGGTGGATGAAGAGGGACTGACCGCCCTGGACCTGCCCGCGCTGGAGCTGTCCCAGGGCCTGCGGAACCCCGCACTGGATGCCGGGGTGACGGCTTTCACCAACATCGGCGGAGGCATCGGCATGCCCATCCTTGCAAGCATACTTACGGCCTGGCTCACGTTCCTGAGCCGGACCTGGCGGCCCATCATCCTGGTGGGCGGCGCCGCGGCCGTCTCCACGCTGGCCACCACGGTGGGCAAGCGGCTGGTGGGCCGCACTCGCCCGGACCACGCCGAAGCTGTCCCTCCGTACGAGACTTCGCCGTCGTTCCCCAGCGGCCACACCCTGAATACAACGGTGGTGATCGGTGTGCTGGTGTACGTCATGTGCCTCCAGTTCGAAGTGCTCTGGGCGCGCATCACCGCCATCACCGCCGGCGTGATCTTCATCATCGCCATGGGCCTGAGCAGGGTGTTCCTCGGCCATCACTGGCTGACCGATGTGATGGCCGGCTGGTTCCTCGGCCTGGCCTGGGTGGGCATGGTGATCCTGGCGCACCGGCTGTTCCACCTGCTGCGGAAACGCGAGCACGCGGGCCCGGCACCCACGTTCGAACACCCCGCCCTGCGGGACGATCCGTCGAGCTGATTCCGGGCCGGACGCTGCGCGCGCGGGTGATAGTTTTGACGCATGCGCACTCTCGTTGTGGACCACCCGCTGGTCGCCCATAAGCTCACCGTCCTGCGGGACAAGAACACTCCGTCACCGGTCTTCCGGCAGTTGACGGAAGAGCTGGTGACCCTCCTGGCCTACGAAGCCACCCGTGAGGTCCGCACCCAGCCGGTCACCATCGAGACGCCGGTCAGCACCACAGTGGGCACCGCTTTCACCAAGCCCACGCCTCTGGTGGTTCCCATCCTGCGCGCCGGGCTCGGCATGCTCGAGGGCATGACCAAGCTGGTCCCCACCGCTGAGGTGGGTTTCCTGGGCATGGCCCGCGATGAGGAAACCCTGGACATCATCACGTACGCGGAGCGGCTCCCTGAGGACCTGACGGACCGGCAGATCTTTGTTCTGGATCCGATGCTTGCCACCGGCGGAACCCTGCGCGAAGCCATCAAGTTCCTGTTCAAGCGCGGCGCCTCAGACGTCACGTGCATTTGCCTCCTGGCCGCGCCGGAAGGCCTGGCCAAGCTCGAAGAGGAACTGGCCGAGGCCAACGTGACCATCGTGCTGGCTTCCATTGACGAACGGCTCGACGAGAAGTCCTACATCGTTCCCGGGCTCGGCGACGCCGGCGACCGCCTGTACGGCATCGCCGGCTAGTACGGGCTGCTCCAGAATGTAAGTCTTCCGCTTTCCTGCCGCCGCCGTTAGCCTGTGGCGCATGGACTGGAAACTTGAACTCGTTTTTGTGCCCGTATCCGACGTGGACCGGGCCAAGGATTTCTATGTCAACAAAGTTGGATTCAACCCGGATTTCGACGAGCGGCCCATGGATGGCATTCGTTTCGTCCAGCTGACCCCGCCGGGATCCGCCTGCTCCATTTGTATTGGCGAGGGCCTCAATGACGCCCCTCCGGGCACAGCCCCAAGCCTGCAGATGGTGGTCAGCGACATCCAGGCTGCCCACGACCACCTCAAGGGCAACGGTGTGGAGGTCAGCGACATCGACATCCAGGACTGGGGGCACTTCGTCTACTTCGCGGATCCCGACGGAAACAAGTGGGCGGTGCAGTACATCCCGGGCCGTGACGCCTGAGGGCGGCGCCCGGGTCGCGACGCCTGAGCCGGTAACGCCTAAGGCAAAATAGGCAGCATGAACATCCCCACACCTACCGCCACACGAGCACCTGCCGCCGCACGAACACTGACCTGCCGGGCCGTCCTTTTCGATATGGACGGCACACTGGTGGACTCCACGGCAGTAGTGGAGGAGGTCTGGGGAGAATTCGCGGCCCGGTACGGCCTGGACATCGCCGAAATCCTGCGCACTTCGCACGGCGTCCAGGCTGCCGATACCGTGCGCCGTTTCGCGCCGGCGGGAGCGGACGTCGCGGCCCTCACCGAGGAACTGGGTGCGATGGAACGGGTGCGGACGGCCGGTATCATCGCGTTGCCGGGGGCTGCCGACCTGCTTCGCAGCCTCCCGGCCCAGGCAGTGGCGCTGGTGACTTCAGCGGACAGGACCCTGGCAGACATCCGCATGGACGCTGCCGGGCTGGACATGCCGGCCACGGCCGTGACGGCGGACCTGGTCACACGGGGCAAGCCGCACCCGGAAGGCTATCTGATGGCCGCCGGGCTGCTGGGCGTGAAACCGGATGACGCCGTGGTGTTCGAGGATGCGCCCGCCGGAATCGCGGCAGGCGTTGCTGCGGGTATCCGGACGGTGGCCGTGGGTCCGAATGCGGGCGAATTGCCAGCAGGCGTGCTGCATATCGCGGATTACCGTGCCGTGACGGCCTCCGTGGAAACGGACGCCGCGGGACGGCAGCTCATTTCTTTCCGGCTTTGACTCTTTCCGGCTTTGACGCCGGCGGATCACTTTCGTGATCCGCCGGCGCCGCTCGGTCGGCCTAGTACCAGTTGTGCGACAGGTGGAAGTTCAGCGCCCCGCACGGTGACTGGTAGCGCTCCTGGATGTAGTTCAGGCCCCAGTTGATCTGCGTGCGGTAGTTGGTGATGTAGTCCGCACCGGCGCTAGCCATCTTCTCAGCAGGCAATGACTGGACGATGCCGTACGCGCCGCTGCTGGCGTTGGTGGCCGTGGTGGTCCAGTCGGATTCCTTGGTCCACAGCGTCTGCAGGCACTGCATCTGGTCAGCGGACCAGCCGTACGTCGCCAGCTGGCCAGCAGCGTAGGCCTGCGCTCCTGCGGGGTCGTTGACTGCCACAACAGGCGCGGGCGCAGGTTCCGGGGCCGGAGCCGGAGCGGGCTCCGGGACCGGGGCAGGTGCCGGTTCGGCGGCCTGGGGCGCGACGTTGATCTCGGCCGGCGCAGCTTCCGGGGAGGCCGGGGGCTGGATCTCGGCTGTCTCGAAGCTCAGCTTCGACTGGGCGCTGGCTTGTTCGGCGGCCTGGTCCGCGCTGGCCGCAAGCGACGCAGACTCGGAAGCGTGTGCCGCGGCGCTGACGCCGACCAGCAGGGCGCACGCCGTCGCGAACACCGCGACGCGCTGGCCCACGGAGGGAATCCGCGCGGCCTTGGACAATGGGGACATAGCTGCACCGAAGCGCGTCTGCTTGCGGTGGCTGTGGGACTTTGTGTCGCCCTGCGGGCGCGTTTGTACCTTGAATTCAGACATGATGGATCGCCTCTCACACCTGCGGAGTTAGCTGTCGGGTTCGGATGAGGGCATCCGGCCACACGGCACAATCACGTGTTGGCTTAACCCCAAAGGGCACTTGGTGCCCGGGACGGTGGGTCCCCCGCCTCTGCCTCTGAAAACGGAATCCGGGAAGCGGCAGAGCTTGGCGTCATCCGGATATGCGGCCCAAACGGGAACCACACGTCATCGACGCTACAGGAGCTGGAACCTTAAGTCACATTTTGGTAACGGGAATCACGGCGATGGTGTGTCGCCTTGCTGCGCTCGGGCGTCAGTGGGTTGCGCCAGCGCGCCGGCAGGGAAGAGCAATGCGAACTCCGTCCGTCCGGCCCGTGATGTCACTTCCACGCTCCCGCCATGGGCCTCCATGATCGACTGGACAATGGCCAGGCCCAAGCCACTTGTGCCTTCGGACGCCCCGGCGCCCGAGGCCGGCGCCGTACCCTTGCGCGCCGCGTCTGCGCGGGCAAACCGGGAGAAAACGTGGTCAACGAACTCCGCAGGGATGCCCCCGCCGTCGTCCGTTACCGTCACCGCTGCGCCGCCATTGGCAGACTTCGTGACAGCGGTGACCACGGTGGTTCCCGGCGGCGTGTGCTTGCGCGCATTGGATAGCAGGTTGACAAGCACCTGACGCAGTTGGGATGCATCACCCGTGACGGCGAGCGGCTCGTCAGGCAGTTCAAGGCGCCATTGGTGGTCCGGGGCGATGACCTTCTCGTCACTGACGGTTTCGATCACGAGTTGTGTGAGGTCAACTTCGCTGAGCTTCAGGGGCTGGCCCTCATCGAGCCGGGCGAGCAGGAGCAGATCCTCCACCAGGGTGGTCATGCGTTCGGACTGGCTTTGGACCCGGGCCAGGGATTTCCGGCCGTCCGGCGTGAAGTCCTCGGTCATCCGCATCAGCTCCGTGTACCCGCGGATGGCGGTCAGCGGGGTGCGCAGCTCATGGGAAGCGTCGGCAACGAACTGCCGCACCTTGGTCTCGCTCCGCTGCCGCGCCTCGAGGGCACTGGCGACGTTGTCCAGCATCAGGTTCAGGGCGTGCCCTACGCTGCCCACTTCGGTTCCGGGGTTGGAGTTCGACGGCGGGACGCGCACCGCGAGTGCCACCTCGCCCGCGTCCAGCCGGAGCCGGGCCACCCGGGTTGCCACCTCGGAAAGCTGCTCCAGCGGCTTCATGGTGCGCCGGATCAGCACTGTTCCTGCCAGTCCGATCAGCGCCAGGCCGCCCAAGGAGACAAACACAAAGGTCCACACCAGCGATGCCAGCGTGCTCTCCTTGGCGGCGAGCGGAAGGCCCGTGACAAGGACATCGCCGTAGCCGGTTTGGACGGCCACAATCCGGTAATCCCCGTTGGACAGCGAGCGGTTCACGGGGATGCCGTTCTGCGTCAGCGCCAGCAGGGTCTGCTTGTCCTCGGAGTCGAGGGGTAGGCGTGTGGTGTCCGAGTCCAGGAAACCGCCACTGGGGATCTGGCCGTTCAGGATCCGCGCATTCAGCGTTCCGACACTCTGCCCGCGGGAGTCAAGCGGGTCCGGCCTGCCGTTGAATCCGCCCAGGGGCGGGCGGCCCGGACCGTTCGAGAGTTTGGCGGCCTGGCTCAGCTGTTCATCCAGCTGACCCGTGAGAAAGGAATCCATGGAGGCGTAACTGAACAGCCCCACGGCGCCGCAGATGGCCACCAGCAGGGCCATGGCCAACAGGATCAGGCGCGTGCGCAGATGCCAGGTGTCCGGTTTCAGCCAGCTCCGGGCTGGTGCTGGGGTTGCTCGCGGCGAGGACATGGAGCTGTTACTCAGCCGGTTTGATGACGTAGCCGGCGCCCCGCACGGTATGGATCATGGGCGGGTGCAAGGCATCCACTTTCTTGCGCAGGTAGGAGATGTAGAGCTCCACAATGTTGGCCTGGCCGCCGAAGTCATAGTTCCAGACGCGGTCCAGGATCTGGGCTTTGCTGATGACGCGTTTGGGGTTCTCCATGAGGTACCGGAGCAGCTCGAACTGGGTGGCGGTGAGCTGGAGGGCGTCGCCCGCACGGGTCACTTCGCGGGTGTCGATGTTGAGGACAAGATCGCCCACCACAAGTTCGGCAGTGTCCATCGCGGCAACGCCGGAGCGCTGGACAAGGCGGTGCAGCCGCAGCAGGACCTCTTCCATACTGAACGGCTTGGTCACGTAGTCGTCCCCGCCGGCCGCCAGGCCCACGATCCTGTCCTGGACGGCGTCCTTGGCAGTCAGGAAAAGCGCAGGTACCTCCGGCGCGAAGGCGCGGATCCTGCCCAGCAGCTCAACGCCGTCGAACCCTGGCAGCATCACGTCCAGCACCAGGACGTCCGGGCGGAACTCCTTGGCAAGCTTGACGGCCTCCGGGCCATCCGAAGCCACCGCAACGGACCAGCCGGCCATGCGCAGCCCCATGCTCATGAGCTCGGAAAGGCTGGGTTCGTCGTCAACCACCAGGGCGCGGATGGGGGAGCCGTCCGGGTGGGTCAGTTGTGGAAGGTTGTTGGTCATGGAGTGCGAAGTGGCCATGGGACAACTCTCCGATCATTCGGTTAGCCCGCGCTATGGGGTTCCTGTGCGCACGCTGTGAATCCCAGCCTAGCGAGCTGGATGGGCGATCTGGGGGCCGGGCGGGACGCCGACAATCCGCCGGCGGACGCCTTCTCCGCTGGACAGGCGGCAAAACCCGGCAGGGAATCTCGGCAAGTCATTGGCCGGTGAATTTCAAGGTCTTGATATGGCGAAAGGGCGAACATTGTTCGCCGGAGAGGGCCATTTGCGCACCCATGACGGACAACAACTCCTATTTTGCCGCCAAATCAGAATGGTGATCTGTAACACAAATCCGCATTTTGTCTCAGTATGCGGAACGTTGCACCCATTGTTACTTGCAAGTTTTCATTGTTACGTTGCACACTTTCAATTGTGAACAAGAACTCAACAGCACCTGCAGCCGCAGAATATTGGCCCAGCACATCCGCTGCTGCCGACATGCGCTGTTGTCGAATGCACGCCTGATCTTCAGACCCCACGAAGTTCTTAGGCATTCGCCCCCAGCCCAGCGTAGGGCGCCATCCCCAGATTTCATTGCGGGGACAATCAGCATTCGAGCCGCGATGACGGCCATTCACATTGAGGTAAGCATTCATGTCAGTTGCATCCGGATACGTCCACATCTCCGTCCGTAACGCAGGCAAGGCCGGCCAGGCTTCCGGCCTCCGCCAGGGGTTCGGTGCCCGACCGGCGTTCGCCCCGGCTGCACCCGGGGCCAGCTTTCCTGCCCCCGGCTACGCACCCCAGGGCTACAACCCCAGTTCCTACGGCCAGCTCCGCGCCGTCCAGCCTGCCGATGCCGCGCCGCTCACCGCGCCCACTCCGGTGATCGCGGGACCCAACAGTGTCCGCCCGGTCGCCAATGACACCGTGGCCCGCGGATTTGTCCTCTACATGGGCATCGACGAGGAGACCGCAGCGGCTGCCGGAACCTCCATTGCCAAGCTTGCCCAGGAAATCCGCGCTTACGCACAGTCACTCGTGACCGGTGCTGAAAGCTACGCGGCCGTGGCCGTGGCGCCGGCCGGCACCCCCGGTTCCGCGCTCGACGTCGTCCGTTCCACCTTTGGTGACCCCACCGTGAACGCGCAGAAGCGCACCGAGACTGCCCGGCTGCAGCAGCCCCAGGACCCGCGCCCGTCCGGCGTCCTGATCGACCTCGCCCGCCGCGAAGTCCACCTTGACGGCGAATCCCTGAACCTGACCTTCAAGGAATTCGAACTCCTGAACTACCTGGTGGAAAACGGCACCCGCACGGTTGGCCGCGATGAACTGCTTGAGGGCCTGTGGCGCAACGCCGAGGAAGTCCCCAACGAGCGCACCATCGACGTCCACATCCGCCGTCTCCGCTCCAAGCTGGGCCGCCTCGCCAACACCGTCCGTACCGTCCGCGGCCAGGGCTACCGCTTCTACGAGCACCCCGAAGTTATTGTCTGGGCCGCTCCGGAATACTCGATCTAGTCCTTACTTCAGTACCGCCAAAAGGCGGCACGATCCCTCTGCGCCTGCGCTCGTACCTCACGCAACAACGGCGCTTTCGGGATGTGCCGCCTTTTCGCGTTCAGTCCGGCCCCGCGAGTGTTGGCCTCCGCGGCTGATGTTCGACGGCGGCGCGGCCCACCTGTGTGGGCGTTAGGCTTGGGGGATGAGCGACCACCACATCAAACGCCTGGTGATCATGCGGCACGCCAAGTCCGACTGGCCCGGCGGTGTGGCGGATCATGAGCGGCCGCTGGAGGAACGGGGACACCGCGAGGCGCCCCTGGCCGGCAAGTGGCTGGTCAAACACGGCATCTTCCCGGACTTCATCCTCTGTTCCAGTGCGCTGCGCACCCGCCAGACCTGCACGTGGGTGTGCTCTGAACTGGGGGACAAGGCCCCGACGCCGAAACTTGAGGACGGCCTCTACGCCGCCTCTGCGCTGCGGATGCTCGCCGTGGTCAACCACGTGCCTGACACCGTCACCACACTGATGCTCATCTCGCACATGCCTGGCGTCCAGGACCTCGCCATGCACCTGGCCTCACGCGATTCAAACCATGACGCCTACATGGATGCCGCCACGCGCTACCCCACCAGCGCCCTCACCGTGCTGGAAACGGAAAAATCCTGGGCCGAACTGGACGGGCAGGACGCCCGGCTGACCAAGTTCAAGGTCCCGCGAGCCCACTAACGCCACGGGATCCAGTGATCCCATTGGACTCACTGACCCCACGGGACCCGGCGACCTCCCGCAGCAGTCCGGCGACGTACTGGATGCCCGGGCTGGCCGCCATGGTGCGGCGGTACACGATGCCCACCTGCCTGACCTGCGTGGGGTTGACCAGGGGCAGGCCGACGACGTCCGCAGGCAGCGCGGGCCGGCCGAGGCGGGGGACCAGCGCCACCACGGCTCCCTGCTCCACCAGTGCGATGTGGGTTGCGAAGTCTGGATCGTAGACCCTGATGTCCGGCACCCGGCCAAGGTCGCCGAAGATCCTCAGTAGGGCCTCGTTGCAGATGGCTCCGTGCGGCGTGCTGATCCAGCGCTCGTCCACCAGATCCGCGGGTTCCACCTGGCCGCGTCCTGCCAAGGGATGGTCGCGGTGCACCAGGACGTCCGCTACGTCCTCGCACAACCACTCGAGTTTCATGTGCTCCGGTATGACCAGCGGGACGGAGTTCCAGTTGTGGACCACGCCCAGGTCCGCCTCCCCGTTGGCCACCCGCGCCACGGCTTCCCGCGGGTCCTCGGCCAGCACGCTGAGGTCCAGGTCCGCTCCGGATGAGGCCAGCCGTCCCAGCAGCGGCCCCACGAGGCCCCTGCAGGCCGTGGAAAAGGCAACAACCTTGAGGTGCCCGGTAGGTTTGGCCGGATCCGCCAAGAGCGTGGATTCCAGCTCCTCGAGCTCTGACAGGATGCGCCGGCCGTAAGCTGCCAGGGTGAGCCCGCGCTCCGTCAGCAGCACCCCGCGGCCGCGGCGCTCCAGGACGGGGAATCCGGTCTGTTTCTCCAGCTTCTTGATCTGCTGGGAGACGGCCGACGGGCTGAAGCCCATCACCTCCGACGCCGCGATGACCGAACCGTGCTGTTCAATCGCCGTCAGTGCCCGCAGCGAACCGATCTCAATCATGAAGCAAACGTACATGATTCGACGCAGAATTCAACGCTGGTGCTTCATCTGCCGTTCTGCAAGAGTGGGACCGTGAATCTCCGACACTCCCTCCTTGCTGCCTTGGTCGCCGTTCTCTGGGGCCTGAACTTCGTGGCCATCGACTTCGGCCTGCATGCGAACGGCCGTGAGGTTCCCCCGCTGCTGTTTGTGGCCATGCGGTTCCTCCTGGTGGTCTTCCCCTGGATCTTCTTCATCAGGAAGCCCGACGTCAGCTGGAAGGCGATCATCGGCGTCGGCGTCTTTATGAGCGCGGGCCAGTTCGGCCTCCTCTACCTGGCCATGGCGCTGGGCATGCCGGCCGGCCTCGCCTCCCTGGTCCTCCAGGCCCAGGTGCTGCTCACCGTCCTCCTGGCCGCCGGGTTCCTGCGCGAGCGGCCCAGCCGGAGCCAACTGGCCGGCGTCGTTCTTGGCGTTGCGGGGCTGGCCGTGGTGGCCGTCGGCCGCAGTGCCGTGGCGCCGGTGCTGCCGCTCATCATCGTCCTGGGTGCCGCGCTATCCTGGGCGGCCGGGAACGTCATTGCGCGTCAGGCCAAGGCCGCCTCCGGGCTGGGGCTGGTGGTCTGGTCAGGCGCAGTGGTGCCCCTGCCCCTGGCCGGGCTGTCGCTGCTGGTGGACGGGCCGGACGCGGTGTTCGGCACGCTGGCAGACCTCCAGCCGGCCACGATCCTGAGTGCCCTGTACACGGCCATTTTCGCGTCGCTCGTGGGGTATGGGATCTGGAACCGGCTCCTGGCCAGCTATCCGTCGTCCGCCGTGGTGCCCTTTACCCTGCTGGTGCCCGTGGTGGGCATGAGCGCGGCCTGGCTGGCGTTGGGGGAGGTGCCCACGCCGGCGGAACTGGCTGGCGGGTTGCTCCTCCTGGGCGGGGTGGCGACTGCCGTGCTCACCGGCCGAGGCCGGCTGAATCAGCGGCAGGTTCTGCGGTTGGGTCAGCGGCGCGGCGCCGGTTTGGCGCCCGTCTTGGCGCCCGTCTTGGTGCCCGGTTTGGGTGCCGGTTTGCGGACCGGGGAGGCGGACGACGACGGCCGCTTGGCTGCCGAGGCTGGCATCCGGGCGGGTGCGCGGGAGCCCGACGCACGCTGACCGGTGGCGGCACCCCGGGGTGCCGCGCCCCCGGTTGACGCGCCCCGGGCCGCGGTGGCTCCGGTTGCCGGGCGCCGCGCGGCAGGGCGGCCAGTGCCGGAAGCGGGCCGCCGCTTGGCTGGCGAGGGCCTCCGTTTGGCAGTCCCCAACCGTCTGCCCGCCGGCCAGACTGCGCCAAGGAACAGGACCGCCAGCGTGGCCACCGCTGAGGCCCCACCCCAGTAGAAGTAGTTGTCCGGATCCCCGGTGGGGAGCGGTGTGCCGAAGATCGAGGACTGCTCGGCGAAGGCAAGCTCCCAGGTGCTGACGAAGGCAAGGGAGAAGGCAATGGTGAGGCTGGATCCCACAGCGGTGGCCACCAATGCAAAGTGGCGCCCGCGGGCCAGGACCTCCGCCACAGCCGCAACATAGGCCAGCGCAACCAGGCCCAGGAACGTGACCATCACGGCCTCTTCCAGGGTGATGGCGGTGAGCACCAGCATGCCCACGGCGGCGACGGCCGCGATCACGGCGAACTTCCCGCTGTTACCCATGTGGCGCATGTGTCCAATCATCCCTGCTACTTCACGACATAGCCGCGCATGATTGCCATGATTGCTGCAACGCTTTGGTCACGGGTGCGTTCCGGGTTGTAGGTCTGCCGGTCCAGCCCCACCACAAAGCAGGCGCCAAAGATCGCCGTTTCGAGGCTTCCCCGCGAGATCGATTCGTCCACCGGATAGACGGCAGCCACGTTCTCTATGGCAGCGCCGATGACCGCCAGGAGTTCAGACCGGAGGACCGCGAACGTGTCCCGCCATTCGCTGGGAGTCCGCCAGTTTTCGCTCACCCACAAACGGGCGAAGGACGGGTAATCGTCCATAAAATCCATGGCCTGGCCGATCATTGCCTCCATGGCCACCAGTGGATCGGCACCGGGCTGCCCGGCCTCGCTAAGCAGGCGTGCCTTCAGGATGTCCACGCCGTGCCGCAGCAGCTGCGCGATCAGGTCCGACTTGCTGCCGAAGTTGTAGTAGACAGTGCCCTTGGAGACGCCCGCCGCCGCGGCGATCTCGTCCACAGTGACACCCGCTGCGCCACGCTGGCCGATCAGCTCCATGGACGCGTCGAAGAGCTTCTGCCGGGTGGCATTGGTCCGGGCCGGGCGGAGTTTCTTCTCGGCGGGACCGTGCATGGCGGGATCGTGCCCCACGGGATCATGCACGCCAGGATCGGGCACCCCAGGCTCAGGCACGCCAGGACCATGCACGCCAGGATCGGGCACCCCAGATCCCGGCGCGGGCGGGCTCATACCGCGATCTCCGGTTTGAGCGTTTTGAGCGTCCAGTACTTGTGCTTCCGGACCGCAAACGTGGACATCGCCGCGCCCAGCAACGTGTAGCCGAGCAGCCCCAGGACAGTGGGCACGATCCCGGACAGGTCCGCGCCGTAGATGAGGTGCCGCATGCCCGTGACCACGTAGCCCATGGGCAGGATTTCGTGGACAACATGGAGCGGCTGCGGGGTGGTCTGCCAGGGGAACGTGCCACCCGAGGACACCAGCTGTAGCACCAGCAGGATCAGCACCACCAGCTTGCCGGGTGACCCCAGCAGCGCCACGATGCCCTGGATGATGGCGCTGAAGGCCATGGCCGCGGCCAGCATAAACAGCCACATCAGTACCGGATGGGCGGGGTTGAGGCCCAACGCCAGGTTCACCACGAGGGTCAGCAGGCTCGCCTGCACCACCGAAACGGCCAGGAACGGAAGCCAGCCGCCGACGGCGATTTTCCAGGCCGGGGCGTTCGACGCCAGGGCCCGCTGGGTGATGGGCCGCATCGCCTGGACCAGCATGAAGATGCCGATCCACAAGGCGAGCGTCAGGAAGAACGGTGCCAGCCCCGCGCCGTAGGAGTCCGCCTTTGCCTGGGAGACATTGCTGACCGCAACGGGATCGGCGATCACCTCTGAGAGGCTGCTCTTCTGCGAATCGTCCGGGTTGGGCACCTGCCCGGCTCCCTTGGAAATTTCGTCGGTCAGCGTCCGTGAGCCGTCAGCGGCGGTGCCGGCCCCGGCTTCCAGCTGCCCCGCACCGT
Organism: Pseudarthrobacter sp.; assembly: GCF_036675385.1. Lineage (NCBI taxonomy): Bacteria > Bacillati > Actinomycetota > Actinomycetes > Micrococcales > Micrococcaceae > Pseudarthrobacter > Pseudarthrobacter sp. Next base: position 17,904 of record NZ_JAKFFD010000113.1, read on the forward strand.
CGTCGAGCGTTTGCGCCCCTTCCGCGAGGCGTCCGGCGCCGTCGAGCGCAGTCTGCTCGCCGGTGGCCAGCGTGGCCGCCCCGGTGTGGAGCTGGTCAGCGCCACCGGAAGCCTGAACAATGGCGTCCTTCAGCGCGGGGGTGGCCGTGGCCAGCTGGGCTGCGCCGACGCTCACGGCTTCGGAGCCGTCCGCGAGCTGCTGGATCTGGGTGGCGTCGGTCTGGATCCGGGTTTTCGCCGCGGCCACGGGGCTGGAGGAGGCCACGGTATCGAAGTCGGCCAGGATTTTGTCTGCCTGCACCTGGGTGATGACTTCGGAGGCGACCAGGCGGGCATTCGATTCGATCACGCGCGTCCGGAGTCCCTGGTCCGCGGCATCAAGCTGCGTGACGACGTCCTGGACCTTGGTGTTCAGCTGCGCGTTCCCCGCAGCCACCTGGGCCGCGCCGTTGGCCAGCGTCCGGGTGTCGGTGGGCAGCGTGGCGGTGCTGTCCTTCAGGACGGAGAGCCCGCCGCTGAGCTGCCCGGCGCCGTCGGTCAGCTGATTGGCCCCGTCACGCAGTTTCAGCTGCCCGTTGTAGAGCTCGCCGGCTCCCGCGCTGAGCTCGCTGGTGCCCGTATGCAGGGTGACGGTCCCGTCGCGGAGGGTGGCCACGCCGTCCGCCAGCTGCCCGGCGCCGTCGGCGGCCTTGAGCATCTGGGCGTGGATGGTGCCGAACCCGGTCAGCAGCTGGTTCGCCGTCTCTTCGCCCACTTCCTTGGCCACAGTCGTGTGCACCGCGGTGGTCAGCTTGTCCACGATGGTGCTCAGCAGGTAGTTGTTAGCATCGTTGGTGGTGACGTTCAGCATCGCCTGGCTGGCCGAATCGAAGCTGCCAGGTGAGACCAGGTTCGTGGAGAACTCTGCCGGGATTTTCAGTGCAAACGCGTACTTGCCGCTGCTGACCCCTGCGTCGGCCTCGGCCGCCGAGGGGACCGCCTGCCAGTTGAAGACGTTCCCCTCCACCAGGCCGTCCGCCACCTTCTTGCCCGCCTGGAGCTCGGTGCCGTCGCTGGACGTGGCGCCGGTGTCTTCCACCACCAGGGCGGCCTCGATCTGGTTCAGGTTCCCGTAGGGATTCCAGTTGGCGTACAGGTACACGGCCCCGTACAGGAGCGGCACCATGATCAGGGCCAGGATGGTCAGCTTCGGCAGCAACCCACCGGTCATCCGCTTGAGTTCGGAACGGGCCAGCCGCAGCACGGTCACTTGGCATCCTCGGTTTCGAGTAAGAGGGATTCGGTTTCTTCGTCTGTGAGAGCCGGCGCATCGGACGCTTCGTCCACGTCAGGGACGGCGTTGCCGATCACCGTGGCCGGTCCCGTCCACCCTGCCGGGAGGGCAGTAACGGTGACGACGACGGCGAGCGGCCGGCCGGCGTCGTACGCCAGCTCCTCAAGCCGCGGGAGCCAGTCCGCAGCGTGGGCACCGTGCCTGTCGGGGGAGTCCACCACCAGGAGGTCGGTGTGCGGGTTGGCGAGGGCCAGTGCCGTCAGCAGTTCAATGCGCCGGTCCGGCGCCAGCTGCTCCGTCCACAGGTCCGCGATGTCCTCGAAACTGTTGACTTTGAGCCAGGGCTTGCTCAGCAGCGCGCCCCGGTAGCGGCGGGGGATCAGGGCTAGGTCCTCGGTGACAAGGTCCCGGACACTGAGGTGCTGCTCGGGCTCATTTACGTTGGGGGAATCCACCAAGGCGCTCGCGAGGCGGAGGGATTTGATGCGTTCGTTGGCGTCCCAGGACATCCGGCCACCAGTGGGTTTCATGCGCCCGCTGATGGTCAGGGCAAGGGCTGTCCGCTGGTCCTGGCGTTCGGCGGTGACGAGGAGGAGCTCACCCCGGCCGACCCGCAGAGAGGTGGGCGGAAGCAAATCGTCGCGCCGGCCCTTCACAAGGAGCTGCTGTACGGAGAGCAAAAATGGCCTTTCGACGGTGTATGTCCACCTCCAGCCTAACTGAACTGACTGGTCAGTTCAAATAGTGCGGGTGGAGGAGGCGCGCGTGAAGCAGGCCAGCGCGAACTGACACTTGCGGTCCCTCCTACAAGCCGTACTTCTCCAGGAGCCGCAGCCACACCTCGCTGACCGTGGGAAACGATGGCACCGCATGCCACAGCCGCTCCAGCGGGACCTCGCCCACTACTGCGATGGTGGCCGCGTGCAGCAGTTCGCCCACGTCCGGGCCCGCGAAGGTGGCGCCGAGCAGGACCCGCCGGTCCTCGTCCACCACCAGCTGCGCCCAGCCTTCGTAATGTTCCGAATGCAGGGACGAACCCGACACTTGGATTGGCAGCTCCACGGACGACACGTTGTAGCCGTCCCGCTTTGCCTGCTCCACCGAGCGCCCCACGGCCGCCAGTTCGGGATCCGTGAACACCACGTTCGGGACAGCATGCTGGTTGGCGGTCTGGGCGTAGCGGCTCCAAGCCTCGGGGGCGCCGCTGAGTTCGCCCTTGGCGCGGGCCGCGATGGCATCGCCGGTAGCCCGGGCCTCGTACTTGCCCTGGTGCGTGAAGAAATTTCTGCCTGCGGCGTCGCCAACAGCGTAGAGCCAGAGCTCCTCACCTTCCTCGCCCTTCTCACCCGGGGTGCCCGGAGTGCCCGGGACGTCCTGGACGCCCTGGACTAGTCCAGTGGAGTCGGTGGTGAGTTTCAGCGGCTGCCCGTCCTGCGCCTCGAAACCCAGGCTTTCCAGGCCGAGGCCTTCGAGGGCGGGATGCCGGCCTGTTGAAACGAGGACCTTGTCCGCAATGACGGTGGTGCGGACGTCCGGCGTCTGGTCCTGAAGTGTCAGGGTGAACGTGCCGTCGTCGTTTTCCCGGACACTTTCGGTGGACGTGTTGAGGCGGACCGCCACGCCGTCCGCGCGCAGCCCCGCGACCACAAGTTTGCTGGCCTGTGCGGGGAACGTGCCCAGCAGGCCGCTCCTGGCCACCAGCGTCACGTCCGAGCCCAGGCGTGCGAATGCCTGCGCCAGCTCGCTGCCCGCGACGCCCCCGCCGATTACAGCCAGGCGCTCCGGTACCTCCTTGGCCGAGGTGGCTTCGCGTGTGCCCCAGACCTGCAGGTCCGCCAGGCCCTCGATGGGAGGTGTGGTTGGCGTGGAGCCGGTGGCGAGTACGACGGCGTGACGCGCCTTGAGCTCATAAGTGTTGCCGTCCAGCCCGGCTACTTCAACGGTGCGCGGCGCGGTGATCCAGCCGTGGCCACGGATCAGCTCAATCCCGGTATCTTCCAGCCACTTCACCTGGCTGTCGTCCTGCCAGTTTGCGGTGAAATAGTCCCGGCGCTTCAGGACTGCCGCTGCATCCAGTGTCAGGGTGACGGCTTCCGCTGCGCCGGGTACCGTCTGTGCGCCGTGCAGGGCTGTGCCGGGGCGGAGCAGGGCTTTGGACGGAATGCAGGCCCAGTACGAGCATTCGCCGCCCACCAGTTCGGCTTCAACAAGGACAGCCGTCAGGCCGCCCTGGACCACCCGGTCGGCGACGTTTTCCCCCACGGCACCAGCGCCGATCACAATGACATCGAATTCACGTTGCAGCGTTTCAGGCGTCATTCGTCCAGCCTACGCCCGCCTCGCGGGAGGCGGGGAGCGCCGTCGTCGTCATTCCGGTGACTGCAGAAAGGGGTGACTTAAACGACAAAAGGCCCGTACCGGCGAACCGATACAGGCCTTTCTCTGTGCGCCCAGAGGGATTCGAACCCCCGGCCTTCTGTTCCGTAGACAGACGCTCTATCCAGCTGAGCTATGGGCGCATTTTGTGTTTCGCGGAGTTTCTTGCTCCCCGAACCTCGAATTACTTTACGCGAGGGTTGCCCGGAGTACCAAATCGAGAAGCATGTAATCTAGCCGACTAGACCGGTCTAGGTGACCTTCGTCACTTAAATACAGCCGTTTGGGCGTGGTTTTCCTTGAATTTGCGCGGTTTTCGGCTCCAACGATCACGAACGTGCACCGCTGACCTCCCATGACGCCCTTGGGCGGCCAATAGCATTTAGTCCACACCGATGACCCCGAGGAAGGGAACCGCAATGGGCGATCTCGCAAGACTGCCGCTGCTTGAGAAAGCACCCACCACGCATGCTGGCCTGCTGGCATGGGTCGAAGAGGTTGCTGGACTCACGCAGCCCGACCGGATCCACTGGGTTGACGGGTCCGAACAGGAAAACACGCTTCTTACCGATGAACTCGTCGCAGCAGGAACGCTGACGCGCCTGAACCAGGAACTCTTCCCCAACTCTTTCGCTGCATTCTCTGATCCCGCAGACGTAGCCCGCGTGGAAGAGCAGACCTACATCTGTTCCGAGAAGGAGCACGACGCCGGCTTCACCAATAACTGGATGGCCCCGGCTGCGATGAAGGAAAAGCTGCGTGGGCTGTTTGCCGGCTCCATGCGCGGACGCACCATGTACGTCATCCCGTTCGTGATGGGGCACCTAGACGCTGAGGATCCCAAGTTCGGCGTGGAGATCACCGACAGCGCCTACGTTGTTGCCTCGATGCGCATCATGGCCCGCATCGGCACCGACGTGCTGGACCGCATCACCGAGACCAACGCATTCTTCGTGCCGGCCCTGCACTCCCTGGGTGCGCCGCTCGATGCAGGCCAGGCTGACGTGCCGTGGCCGTGCAACCCGGACAAGTGGATCGTTCACTTCCCCGAGGAGCGCTCCATCTGGTCCTACGGCTCCGGCTACGGCGGAAACGCGCTACTGGGCAAGAAATGCTACGCCCTCCGCATCGCCTCCGTGATGGCCCGCGACGAAGGCTGGCTGGCTGAGCACATGCTCATCCTGAAGCTGACGTCCCCGGAGCAGAAGACGTACTACGTCTCGGCTGCCTTCCCGTCCGCCTGCGGCAAGACCAACCTCGCGCTGCTTGATCCCACCATCGAAGGCTGGAAGGTGGAGACCCTGGGTGACGACATCACCTGGATGCGCTTCGGCAAGGAAGGCGAGCTCCGCGCCGTCAACCCCGAGGCCGGCCTCTTCGGCGTGGCCCCGGGCACAGGCTGGGGCACCAACCCCAACGCGATGCGCGCCATCGCCAAGGGCAACAGCATCTTCACCAACGTGGCACTGACCGACGACGGCGGCGTGTGGTGGGAGGGCATGACTGAGGAAGTGCCCGCTCACCTGACCGACTGGCAGGGCAACTCCTGGACCTCGGATTCGGACAAGCCGGCAGCCCACCCCAACTCGCGCTTCTGCACGCCGATCGACCAGATCGACATGCTGGCCGAGGAGTACCACAGCCCGAACGGTGTGGAGCTTTCCGCGATCCTCTTCGGCGGCCGCCGCAAGACCACCATCCCGCTGGTGACCGAGGCGCGCAGTTGGTCAAACGGCATCTTCATGGGTTCCACGCTGTCCTCCGAGACCACTGCCGCGGCAGCCGGTGAGGTGGGCGTAGTCCGCCGGGATCCGATGGCCATGCTGCCCTTCATCGGCTACGACGCAGGCGATTACCTGAACCACTGGGTCAACCTGTCCGCCAAGGCCAACCCGGAGCGCCTGCCCAAGATCTTCCTGGTCAACTGGTTCCGCCGCAACTCCGAGGGCGGCTTCGCCTGGCCCGGCTTCGGTGACAACGCCCGCGTCCTCAAGTGGGCCATCGAACGCCTCGAAGGCAAGGCTGACGCCGTGGAGACCCCCATCGGATTCGTTCCCACCGGCGATGCGATCGACCTCAAGGGGCTGGACATGACGCCTGCACAGGTCGAAGAAGCAGTCCGCGTCGACCCGGCCGAGTGGGCCACCGAACTCGCCTCCATCGAGGAATGGTTTGCCAACTTCGGCAGCTCGCTGCCCGAGGCGCTGCAGTCCGAGCTCGCCGGCCTGAAGGCCCGCCTGGGCTAAGGTCCAGCGCCTCCACACCACAACGCGGGGTCACTCCTTGCCCAATAAACCACCGTTTATGGGCAAGGAGTGACCCCGCGTTGCTGCTTAAAGTACGACGGCGGCCCCGCACCTTTTGCGAAAAAGGTGCGGGGCCGCCGTCGTTGGCTATTTAGCTGGCGAGCCAGATGTCCGGGCCGAAGACCTCGTAGTGGATCTTCGTGGCGGGGATTCCGGCGTTGATGGCCTCGTTGCGGATGTGCTTCATGAACGGCAGCGGCCCGCAGAGGTACAGCGACGCATTTGCCGGCAGGTCCACTTCACGCAGCGACATGAAGCCTGCGTTGGAGCCGGCCTGGGGTTCTTCCAGCCAGAGCTGAAGGTCGGCACTCTTGAGGCGTTCGACGTCGTCCGTCATCTGGGAGCGCAGCGCCCAGGACTCCAGATCACTTTCCGCGTGCAGGACCAGGACCTGGCGATCCGAGCCGGCTTCCGCGAGGGAGCGCAGGATGGACGCGGTGGGCGTGCAGCCAATGCCGGCGGAGGCCAGGACCACCGGGCCCTCGCCTTCCTTGAGCGTGATTTCACCGTAGGGGTTGGAGATTTCGAGGACGTCGCCCACCTGGACGGTGTCGTGCAGCACGGGCGAGACTTCGCCGCCGTCGTCCTTCTTGGTGGTGAAGCTGCGGCTCGTGCCGGCGTCGCCGGAGAGCGAATACTGGCGGACCTGGCGCAGCCCGTCCGGGAGGGTGACCTTGACGCTGACGTACTGGCCGGGCAGGGCGGGAGTGATGGGGGTGTCGTCGGCCGGTTCCAGGGTGAAGGTTATCGAGCCGGTGCCGGCGGGGGTCTTGGCGGCGACCTTCCAGGGGCTCCACATCGTGCCGTTGGCCTGTGCGGCGTAGAGGCCCTTTTCGAGTTTGATCAGGGCGTCCGCCATCAGCCAGTAGACCTCGGTCCAGGCCTCGGCGATTTCCGGTGTGATGACCTCGGCCAGGTCTTCGGCGATGGCGGCGAAGAGGTGCTCGTAGACCACCTGGTACTGGGGTTCGGTAATGCCGAGGGAGGCGTGGCGGTGAGCGATGCGGGCGAGTACCGTCTCCGGCAGGGTGCCGGGGTTGTTGACCAGGTGGGTGGCGAAAGCGGCAATGCTTCCGGCCAGGGCCTGCTGCTGGTTGCCGTTGCGCTGGTTCGAGCGGCTGAAGAGCCCGTCCAGCAGCTCCGGGTGCGCCGCGAAGAGCCGGGCGTAGAACTTGGGGGTGATTTCGCCGATCCGGGAACCGACCAACGGGAGGGTGGCCTCAATGACGGGGCGGGATTTGTCCGAGAGCATGCGTACTCCTGAGGTAGGGGCCCGGGGCGTACATCCGGACCGCGGTCAATACATGTATTTGAAATACAAGTATTTATACTTAAGTTCTACACTTCGTAGAAGAGATATCAAAATTGGGGACTACGGATCCGGAAATGCCCGGGCTGCAGGGGAGCCGGGAGTCAGAGCCCCGGGCGGAGCCCGATCGCCTGGAACACGGGCGCCATCTGGCGGGATCCGGGAAGGGTGGACACCACGATGTCGTCGAGTTCCCGGTAAAAGGCTTCCCGGGCGCGCGAAAGGGCACCGCGAAGCCGGCATTCGTTGATGAGTGGGCAGTCGCCGTTCAATGAATGGCAGTCCGCCGGATCCACCCGGGTGTTCAGGAGCCGCAGCAACTGGCCCACGGTGGCCTTGCGTCCGGCGTCGTTGAGCCTGGAGCCGCCGTTGCGGCCGCGTTCGACGTCGATCACGCCAAGTTCACGGAGCTTTGCCATGGCCTTGCTGACGTGGTTGTACGGGGTGCCCACGGCATCGGCGATGCTCTGCGTGGTCAGCAGGTTGCCGTCAGGGGCTGCGGACAGCACCATCATGGCCCGCAGGCTCACATCCGCGAAGGCATTGATCTTCATGTCATCAACCCAGTGGAGGTCTAGTCCACCCAGACGGTGGGTTCGCTGGTGTCAGCGGCGAGCTGGCCAAACTCCCATTCGTGGGTCCCGGTGTTGGCGGCGTAGGGGAGGACCGCGGCGAAGACGGATCCGTCGCGGTGTTCAGCGGCTACATGGATGGCATCTGTTTCTTCCTCCACCAAGAGGATGTCGCAGACAATAGCGGCCGCGCGGAAATCAGCCCGGTTCTGCCGGAGCAGTTCGGTGAGGTCGCTGATCATCGTGTCCGCGTCAAAGTCACCGTCGGAGCCGTCCTCGGCATCAGCCGGCGTGACAGCCACCAGCCGGACCTCGCCGTCGTTCTCCACTACCAGTGCGAACGGCAGGAAGCCGCCGTTTCGCTCGAGCTGTTCCTGGGCTGCGCCGATGCCTGTGCCCAGCAGGTTTTCCAGGTCCGTGGCCGAGGCCTCCGGAACGGAATCCCGCCACGAAGCCACCGCAGCCGGGCCGTCCGTGGCTTCGTGGGCCACTTCCGGCTTAGCGCCTGACATTGGAGAGCACGCGGTCGCGGACGCGTTCCATCGTGGCCCGGTCCGTTGCTTCCACATTCAGGCGGAGGAAGGGCTCCGTGTTGGACGGGCGCAGGTTGAACCAGAAGCTGCCGTCATTTGCCGTGAAGGTGCTGCCGTCCATGGTGTCCACGGTGATGTCCTCGGCGGCAAAGTCGGTGCGGACGCGCTCAACGGCTCCCGCCTTGTCCTCGATTTCCGAGTTGATTTCGCCTGAGGAGACATAGGGCTCGTACTCGCGGCCGAGTTCGGACAGCGGACCGTCTTGCTCGCCGAGGGCAGCGAGCACGTGCATTGCCGCGAGCATCCCGGTGTCTGCGTTCCAGAAGTCGCGGAAGTAGAAGTGGGCAGAGTGCTCGCCGCCGAACACGGCACCTTCCTCGGCCATGACTGCCTTGATGAAGGAGTGGCCCACGCGCGTGCGGACGGCACGGCCGCCGTCGTGCTCTACCAGTTCGGGCACTGCACGGGAGGTGAGCAGATTGTGGATGACGGTGGGCGTTGCCTCGCCCTGCGCCTGGGCGCGGGCGATTTCGCGGCGTGCCACCATGCCGGTGACGGCTGATGGCGACACGGGCTCACCTTTTTCGTCGATGACGAAGCAGCGGTCGGCGTCGCCGTCGAATGCCAGGCCGATATCGGCGCCGTGCTCAATGACGGCGGCCTGCAGGTCGCGGAGGTTCTCCGGCTCGAGGGGGTTGGCCGGGTGGTTCGGGAAGGAACCGTCCAGCTCGAAGTAGAGGGGAATGATCTCGAAGGGCAGCTTGGGCAGCAGGGCGTCGCCCAGCACCGCCGGGGTGGTGAGGCCGGCCATGCCGTTGCCTGCGTCCACAACTACCTTGAGCGGCCGGGATCCGGAGAGGTCCACCAGCTGGCGGAGGTACTCGGAGTAGTCCTTCAGGATGTCGTGGACGCCGATCAGGCCGCGGGCGGGGGCCGCCGGGATGGAGCCTTCGTTGAGGTACTTCTCGGCGAGGGCCTGGATCTCTTTGAGGCCGGATTCGGAGGAGATGGGCTGCGCGCCGGGCTTCGACATTTTGATGCCGTTGTATTCGGCAGGGTTGTGGCTGGCGGTGAACGTGGCGCCGGCGGCGTTGAGGGAACCGCAGGCGTAGTACAGCTCGTCGGTGGAGATCAGGTCAAGGAGCTTGACGTCGGCGCCGCGGGTGGCTGCGCCGTCAGCGAAAGCCTTGGCGAACTCGGGGGAGGAGGGACGCATGTCGCCGCCTACCAGGATCGTCTGGCCCTCCAGTTCCAGCACATCAACGAACGCGGCGCCCACGGCTTCGACGATTTCAGCGGTGATGGATTCGCCCACGATGCCCCGGACGTCGTAGGCCTTGAAGGATGCCGAGAGGTCAAAAGTCTTTGTCTGTTCGCTAGTCACGGGTTTTATCTTACGTGGAGCCGCGGACGTTCATGGTTGTCCACATACGGCGGTCCCGGCTTTTTGGGTGTCGGTGGGGGCTGGGATACTGAATCAATGGTCGATACCCAGAACGCCGCCCTTCTTTCCGTTTCACCTGACTCAGCCTCCGCCACAAAAAGCCAGGCGCTGGAGGTTCTCCGCGAACTTGTGGGGCATCCGGCGGCGGATTTCCACGACGGACAGTTTGAGGCGATTGAAGCACTGGTCGACGGCGGCCGGCGGGCTTTGGTGGTCCAGCGCACCGGTTGGGGAAAATCGGCCGTGTACTTTGTGGCGTCCCTGCTGCTCCGGCGCCGCGGCGCCGGCCCCACCCTGATCGTTTCGCCGCTGCTCGCCCTGATGCGGGACCAGGTGGCTGCCGCCGCCCGCGCCGGAGTGCGTGCCGTGGCCATCAACTCGGCGAACCAGCTGGACTGGGACACCGTCAGGGAACAGCTCGCCGCCGATGAAGTCGACGTGCTGCTGGTTTCGCCGGAACGGCTCACCAACCCGTCCTTCCGTGAGAACCAGCTGCCGGAGCTCATCCGGCGGACGGGCCTGCTGGTGATTGATGAAGCCCACTGCATTTCGGACTGGGGCCACGACTTCCGGCCGGACTACCGCCGGATCGCTGACCTGATCACCCAGCTGCCGGAGTCCGTGCCTGTCCTTGCCACCACCGCAACGGCCAACTCGCGCGTGGTCCACGACATCGAGGAACAGCTGGGCGCGGGCGTCCTCACCATCCGCGGCACCCTTGGCCGGGATTCCCTGCGCCTGGGTGTCCTCGCCCTCCCGAATTCCCGCGAACGGCTGGGCTGGCTCCTGACGCACCTGGCCGATCTGCCCGGCAGCGGCATCATCTACACACTGACCGTCTCCGCAGCGGAGGACACCGCCCGGCTTCTCGCCGAAGCCGGGCACATAGTGCAGGCCTACACCGGCAGGACCGATCCCGCGGACCGTGAGCGCGCAGAGCAGATGCTCAAGGACAACCAGGTCAAGGCGCTGGTGGCCACCTCGGCGCTCGGTATGGGCTTCGACAAACCGGACCTTGGCTTCGTCGTCCACCTCGGAGCACCGTCGTCCCCGGTGGCGTACTACCAGCAGGTGGGCCGTGCGGGCCGTGGCGCGGCGAACGCTGATGTGCTGTTGCTGCCGGGTTCTGAAGACCGGGATATCTGGCAGTACTTCGCCACCGCCTCCATGCCGTCCGAGGAGAAAGCCACAGCGGTGCTGACAGCGTTGGCCGAGGCCGGAACTGCCGTGTCAACGGTGGCGCTGGAGGCCCGGGTTGATCTCCGCCGCACCCCGCTGGAGCTGCTGTTGAAGGTCCTGGCCGTGGATGGGGCCGTGGAACGTGTCGGCGGCGGGTGGCGTTCCACAGGCCAGCCCTGGATCTACGACGCCGAGCGTTACCGCCGGATCGCCGAGGCCAGGGTGGACGAGCAGGACTCCATGGTGATCTACCAGGACACCGCCGGGTGCCGGATGGAATACATCACCTCGGTCCTCGATGACGAGACCGCGCACGCCTGCGGGAAGTGCGACAACTGCGCGGGCCGCTGGTTCCGGGCCGATATCGCCGAGGACGCCACGGCAGCGGCGGGTCAGACGCTCACCCGCGCCGGTGGTGTCCTGGAGGCACGGCTGCAGTGGCCCAGTGGCATGGACCGTCTGGGCGTTCCGGTCAAGGGCAAGATCAAGCCTGACGAAGGACTCGCTGACGGCCGCGTGCTGGCAAGGCTTACCGATCTCGGCTGGGGCGGGGCGCTGCGGGAACTCTTTGCGGCCGGCGCCGCAGACCGGCCGGTGGATCCTGCCATGCTGCAGGCCTGTGTCCAGGTCCTGCGGGAATGGGCTACCGGTGACGGCCGGAACCCGGGCTGGAGCGGTGCAGGCCGGCCGGCCGCGATCGTCAGCATGCCTTCCCGCAGCAAGCCTGAACTGGTGCGCTCCCTTGCCCAGGGAATTTCGGAAATCGGCAGGATCCCTTACCTCGGCGAGCTGGACCTGGGCCACGGCGGACCCACTGGAAGCCGTGGCGGGAACAGTGCATACCGGTTGGCGGGCGTTTGGGACCGGGTCATGGTGGGCCCGGAGTTGGAGGCCGCCATGGCGTCACTTCGCGGCCAGGGCGTGATGCTGATCGACGACCTCGTGGACAGCCGGTGGACCGTTACCGTGGCTGGACGCGCCCTGCGCCAGGCGGGGGCGGGGGCTGTCCTTCCGGTCGTGCTTGCCCAGGCCGGCTGACCTCGGCGCCGGCGTGCCGGTGCAGTGACAGGCTGTCCGCCGTACTGAAGAGCATCAGGACGGCCATGGTGAGGAAAGCTCCGCGGAAGGGGCCAGCGTGATCCGTGGGGAAGGCCGCCACGCCGTCGAAAATCCGGATCAGCAGGGCGCCAACGGCGATGCCGGCGCCTGCGGCGAGCTGCACCAGGGTCGCCGACACGGAATTGGCCGAGGTCAGCTGGGAGGGTGCAATGTCCGCGTACTGCACCGACGCGTAGGCGGAGAAGCCAATGGAGCGGAAGGCCCCGCTGCACACGAGCAGGGCGAAGATCAGGGCCTGCGGCGTGTCCGGAGTGAGCAGGGCGCACAGGGCGAAAGTCACCGCCGATGCCAGGGAGCCGAAGACCAGCATGGCCCGGAAACCGAAACGCCGGATCAGCGGCGTGGTGGCCGGCTTGATGCCGATGTTGCCGATGAACACGGCCGCCACCATGATTCCGGCGTGCAGCGGTGACCAGCCGAAACCGGTCTGGAACATCAGGGGCAGGAGGAACGGCACCGAACTGATGGTCAGGCGGTAGACGAACCCGCCGGTGGCCATGGCCCGGAATGTGCGGGTGGAAAAAACACTGAGATCAAACAGGGGGTTTTTGGCCCGCGTCATCCACAGCACGGCGCCCGCGAGGGCGCATACCCCTGCAGCAGCGCCGATAGCTGCCCATGGACCGTCGGGGTGGGCAGTGGCCAGCTCCAGGCCCACCACCAGGGCGCCCACGCCGGTGGTGGTGAGGAGCAGGCCCAGCCAGTCGAGCCTGCGTGCCCTGTCTCCGGCGCCGGCTGGTACCAGACTGAGTGCGGCGATGAACGCGGCCGCCCCCAGTGGCAAATTGATGAGGAAGATCCAGTGCCACGACAGGTAGGTGGTCAAGGCGCCGCCTACCAGCGGCGCCAGTACGGGCGCCAGCAGCGCGGGCCACACCAGGAAAGCCGTCGCCCGGAGAAGCTCCGATTTGGGTGTGCCGCGCAGTACCAGGAGGGTGCCGACAGGAACCATCATGGCCCCGCCGACGCCCTGCAGGATCCGGCTCAGAGTCAGTACAGTCAGGTCGGGGCTGATGGCGCAGGCCAGTGAAGCCAGTGTGAACAGGGCGATCGCGAAGCAGAATACTTTGCGGGCCCCCACGCGTTCAGCAAGCCAGCCGCTGAGCGGGATGCCCATGGCCACGGTCATGAGGTAGGCCGTCATGGTGATGTTGACGTCGGCGGCTGGAACGCCAAAGTCGCCGGCGATGTTGGGGATGGCGGTGGTGAGGATAGTGCCGTCCAGGAACTCCATAAAGAACGTGGCAGCCACCAGTAGCGCCAGGCGTGGATTCCACGCCTGGCTTGTGCTGGTTTCCTCGCCCGGGGAATTGCTAACTGCCATTCCACCATCCTGCCACCGCCGCCCCGGGAGAAGCCTCGTGCGTCCGCACCCCGGACCGCCAGCCTGTCCAGCCCACCCCACTCTCCACGCGCCAGGCACCGCCTCCCACCTACGCACCACGCCCGCCTCCCGCCCATGGAGGTAGCAGTAACTGTCGTTATGAGCGCTCATAACGACAGTTACTGCTTTCTAGTTTGGGTTTGGTGGCATAAAAGCACTTGGCCAGGGAACGCAAAAGGCCCCGGTCCAGGACCGGGGCCAAACGCGGAGACGGGGGGATTTGAACCCCCGGTGGAGTTGTGCCCCACACTTCATTAGCAGTGAAGCCCATTCGGCCGCTCTGGCACGTCTCCAATGGCTATTACTAGCCCACCAAGGATACGCAGAACGGGGCACGCAGTGCAAAACGGCCCGTGAGCGCTTGTCTCAGGGCCCGCACACAAGCCCCGCGACGCCGTGCGCCCCGCGAAACCCCGGCTCACCCACCGGCCCAAACACTTGCGCAGGAGAGCAGATCAACTGGAGCGGATCAACCTGATTTCGCGGAGGTCTTCCCAATCGAGTACCCGGTCCTCGGCCCCGTCCGGAGCGAAACCGAGTCGTTCGTAGAATCCGATGGCCCGGATATTGTCTGCGGCCACCCAGAGACTGGCCGCGTTATTGCCCAAGGCGGCTTCGAGAAGCCGGCGCCCCAGGCCCAGCCCCTGATGCGATGCCAACAAATACAATCCCCAGAGCTCCAGGTCACCGGACGACGGCGGCGGGTGACCCGCCGGGGAACCGGGTGCGGGCAGTCGGCGGGCGCCGGCGAATCCCACCACAGTGCCATCGTCGCAGGCTGCCCACACCTCGGCGGGGTCCGGCCGGTCCAGCAGCTGGTGCCACAATGCCAGCCGGCCTGCCGGATCCACGGCTGCCAGGAAAGCGTCGGACAGCATGCCGCGGTACGTTTCCTGCCAGCAGCGGACATGGACTGCGGCAAGCCGTTCCACGTCAGCAGAGACTGCCCGCCGCACCGACAACACAGACATCAACCGCCTGCCAGCGTCCGCCATAGGAAGTACTGGCTGCGGGCCTGCAGCGCGGCGGCCTGCCGGTTGTCCGAAGCTCCGGCGTGGCCGCCTTCCAGCGCTTCGTGGAACCAGACATTCGGGATGCCCATCGCTTGCATCCGGGCGGCCATCTTGCGGGCCTGGACCGGTCCCACCCTGTCGTCCGACGTGGCCGTCCAGATGAATGTTTCGGGGTACTCCACGCCGTCCTTGAGCAGGTGGTACGGGGAGAAGGTCTTGATGTACTCCCATTCCGCCGCCACGTCCGGGTCGCCGTATTCGGCGATCCAGGAGTGCCCGGCGGAGAGTTTCGTGTAGCGCCTCATGTCCAGCAGCGGAACGCCGCAGGAGATAGCCCCGAAAAGTTCCGGGTAGGTGGTGAGCATGTTGCCCACCAGTAGCCCACCGTTGGACCCGCCCACGCAGCCAAGCCGCTCCCGGGAGGTGACGCCACGGTGGACGAGGTGCTGCGCCACGGCGGCAAAGTCCTCGAAGGCGCGGTGCCGGTTTTCCTTGAGCGCGGCCCGGTGCCAGGACGGCCCGTATTCGCCGCCGCCGCGGATGTTGGCCACAACGTAGACGCCGCCGCGGGAGTGCGCTGCCTCGCCGGGCCTGCCGGAGGTGGCTGTCCTGCGCTCGAGCCAAGCCCTGCCGACGGTTCCGCTGTACGCAGGGGTCCGGGAGACTTCGAAGCCGCCGTAGCCGGAGAGCTGCGTGGGGTTCTGCCCGTCCAGGACAAGGTCCCGCGAGGCCACCTGGAAGTAAGGGACGCGGGTGCCGTCTGCGGAGACGGCGAAGTGTTGCTGCACATCATACTGGTCGTCATTAAAGAACGACGGCGACGCCTTGACTGCCGCATGGCTGCTCACCACGCCAGCCGTCCCGGCAACGCCCCTGCCGGAGCCAGCCGTCCCGGCAGGATCCCGCGTGAGGCTTCCGCGCATCAGCGTGCTGGGGGTGGTGAATCCGGTGGCGACCAGCCAGAAGTCGTCGCCCGCACCGCCGTCGGCCGGTCCTTCATCTTCGTCGTCCACCGCGTAGGCGTTGACGTCGTGCAGCGGCGGGCAGGCATCCAGCAGCGACGAAGCCCAGGCGCCGCCGTCGGCCGCA
>NZ_JAKFFD010000003.1:0-1528 GCF_036675385.1 Pseudarthrobacter sp.
CGGCGTGGCCGGCATTGCCGGTGACGGCAACGGCGACGGCCTGGTCGATTCAGTGCAGGAGCAGGTGGTCTCGGCTCCCTTCACCTCGTCCAGCAGCAACCAGGACGTGTTCGTCACGCTGGTCGCCGACAGCAGTGCCGGCACGGTGAACTCCGGCTCCACCACCACCTTCCAGAACATCCGCCAGGAGGCGCCGCCCGCCGAGAAGCCCGCCGCCCTGGACATGCCGCTGGGCCTGATCGACTTCACCGCCACTGTCGCCAGTGTCGGCAAGACCGAGGCGTTCAGCCTGTTCGTGGACGCGTCGCTTGGAGCCAACGGCTACTGGAAGAAAGACGCGGGCGGCGTGTGGCACAACCTGGCTTCGGAGCCCTACGGCGGTTCCACGACCCTGGTTGGCAACAAGATCCGGCTGGACTTCCAGATCACCGACGGGGGACGCTTCGACAACGACGGCATCGCCAACGGCGTGATCGTCGATCCGGGCGCCATCGGCGCCATGCCCTTGAGCGTCGTGGGCTATGCGCCCGACGTCGTGCTGACGCCCGACTCCCACTTCTTCTTCTGATTTCTTCGCAAGCCAGGTCGTACCCATGAACAAGTTCAACAAGATCGCATCCATCACGCGGCGCGCGTCGCTGCTCGCCGTGTGTGCCGCCGCCCTGGCGGCCTGCGGAGGAGGGGGCGGCGGCGGTGGTGGCAACGGCGATACGCCCAACCTGGTCAACCCATCGGCCATCCTGCAGAACTTCTGGAGCGGCACCGTCACCAACGGCGCCGATGGCGCCACGCGCGCATCGGCGGTGGTGATGCCCGACGGCACCGCGTGGGTGGCCATGGAGTCCGCCGCCGCGGTCGTCGGCGTGGCCAAGGTGGCTCTGAGCGGCACCGCCATCGATGCCGACTCGGCCAGCCTCACTGGCACGGGCAACTACTACCCGCTGACGCCCGTCAATAGCCCCGCCCAGGCCCTCACCGCGGCCGGCACCGTCACGGCCGCCAGCCTGACCGGCACCGCCACCACCGCGGCCGGCACCTCCACCCTGAACTGGATCCCGGTGACTTCGCCGGCGTTCGCGTCTGCCGCGCAGGCGGCCGACGTGCAGGCCACCTGGAAAGCTCAGTTCGGCGGTGCCGTCGGGGAGGTGACCTGGATCATCGATGGTGCGGGTGCGCTGACGGCGGGCAGCCAGAGCAACCTGGGGTGCACGTACACCGGTTCGGTCAAGCCTAGTGCCGGCTCGATCGCTGTCTTCGACGTGACCGCGGCCGAAGTCTGCGCCGGCGTCACCCGCAACCTGGCCGGCATAGCCACGCTGAATGGGGCCAAGACCTCCCTGCGGGTCATGTACACGGCGGACTCGGACGCCAGGGCAAACATCGCTGCCTTCAACAAGTAGCCCTAGTGTCCCTTCCGCAGCACCTTCGCCATCCGGGCCCGACAGAAGACCCAGCGGCGATGTCCCAAGACCTTCTCACTGCGTCGGCGCCCTGGCGGCTGCCAGTGCTGGCCAGCGGCTGGCTGGCC